>DRDE01000205.1 GCA_011040095.1 Nitrospirota bacterium | reverse complement strand
GCCGCGACCAATATCCAAACGGCCTTATCGTATATACACAGCCGCAGTCATGGCACCGGTATCGCCTTAAACATATGGGGGTGTTATAGCCGTCAAAATATATCTCTACATATCCGTGCCCCCAGAGCCTTTGGCTCTTACATCCTTCTTTTAAACAATTCGGCGGCCTTGGAAACGGATACCTCCGCCCAAGCCTTATTATTTCCTTGAAACATAACATGAAAAAAAGCGACAATACTATTCACCTTGCCCGAAGCTGTGGAGTTTCTTCGTCGGCTAAACGTTTCGCTCCCTGCTTCGGGTTCCTTTCTTTTTTCTTTGTTCCGGCTATTTTAATCTGATTTGCTAAAGATTTGGGTTGGCTTATTCTGAATAATTTGCGGCTTGGGGGGTTAGTTTAATTTGCAATACAACAATGAATGAATGATTTACCAGGTTTATAATATCCCAGTCTCGTAATTCGTATCTTGCCAAATATGGTTGTAAGATTTTTCCTGTTTATCTTTGTATGTGTATATATTTCCGATCCAGCGTTGTTATCCTGAAACACTTCAATAGCCGGGCCGACATTGCCTTGTCCTCTGCAATCAACATGGCCTTGCAAGAGCAGCCGCAATAATTCCCGGCCATCCAACTCAATCCCAAGCTCTACGGCCCTAAGGCTTAGCTCTCTTGTGTTCTCTGAGTAAATCCATCTTTCAATATCTGCGAATTTATTGCGGGCAAGTCCGGCAGCAACATTTGAAATTTCAATTCTTTTCATAGCTCAATATCCTCCTTAAGAAATACTTGCGGTTTTAATTTATAAGTATTATACTTGTAGGATTAATAATAAAGGATGAAATCCAAAGTGAAAAAGACTAAAAAAGAACTTTTTCAGCAAAAGTTAGAGACTTATCTGAAGGATTATGAAAAGACTAAAAAGCTAATCTGCGAGGTAGGCTTTATTGCTGAAGGTAGTATTGTGAAGTGCTATATCCGATGTGGGAAAAAGAATTGCCGTTGCCATAAGGAAAAACAATATAGACACGGCCCTTACTATCAGCTTACCTGGAAGGAAAAGGGGAAAACCGTAACACGCTATCTTTCAAATGAGATTGCACAACTTTATCATGAATGGATTGCCAATAGACAAAAACTCTCTATCATGATCAAAAAAATGAATACTATTTCTTTAAATGCAAGAGAATGTATTTCTGCTATCAATATGATAAATGATCCGCACTTAAAAGCTAAAAAAACTTCATTTAAAAGTCACTAAATACCGGGATATGTTCATATCCCGGCCTTTTGCCACCTTTCCTTTCTCGGTTGTTTGATCTATTCCTAATTATTTCAATAACTTATCCCCCGAATTAAAATAGCCACACCCAAAAGATTCAGTTATTTATTGTGGGGGCACCCATGCAATAACTGCAAAAGCTATTTATTTTGAGGCATGAGAAATGAGCCCTGGAAAATGTCGCCGAAGTCGATAGTATTTATTTAGTTTCTCTTCTTCTGCCATGATAGAGTTTCGCTGATTTCCTCCATGATTTTTTTATAAGACGAAAGTCTGGATTCAATAATATCAGCTGTTTGAGGGTCAGTACCCCCGCCATAAAAAGCACACCCTTTAGTCGACGATTCATGCTGGCAATTGTTGAACCGGCAGGTCAGAGATATTGGAAGAAGATCCGGAAAGAAATTGATCAGCTCTTCCGGAACAATATCATCCAGAGAAAATGACCGAATGCCGGGAGAATCTATAATCCTGAATGTTCGACAGTCAATCATTTCCGACCAGGTCGTAGTGTGGGACCCTTTGCCGCTCCTTCCGATCTCGTTACTTACTAATATCACCTCCCCGCCGCTAAGGGAGGTGATCAATTTGCTCTTTCCTACACCGGATTGGCCAAGAATTATTGCTTGAGTTTTAAGAAGTTTTTTCTGGAGATCCTTGAAAGATCCTCTGCCAAATCCGGATGGATTTTCCGGATACTTTGCAGAAACTTCGAAACATTCGATTCCGATATTTTCAAATCTTCGCATCTCAAAATCAATATCAAAGTCATTTTGAAATTCATCCATCTTGTTGAAAATAACTATCGCCGGCACATCCCACTGAAAAGTTCTAGTGGCAAATCTATCAATAACACCTTGTTTGTAAGGTGGTTTTGAAACACTTGTGGCAATAATCACCAGATCACAATTTGCAGCGGTTACTCTTTTTTTTCTATCACGAACATTCAATCGAAAAATTTCGTTTGTCCTGTCAATAAGGTCTACAATTTGATAGTCGTTGCCGTTTTTTTCTAAAAGAACTTTGTCGCCCGCCACGAGCTGATTGCCTTTTAAAACAGTCCTTTTCGCAAAAGCTGAAACAGTTTTATTTTCGCTGTCAATTTTGCAAAGAAATTCTTTTTTATGTGCTTCATAAATACAAGCCGGGATTTTCACTGATCGACTCCTGATTAGTGAACTGAGTTCGGTTTTATGTTATACCAGGCACGCTTTACATTGCAAGGATATATAAAGAATACTCGACTAAAATATCCGTGGGCGGTGTCAAATCCTTACAATTGACAAAAGCAAAAAAGATAAACTCGTAATAAATCCTGAAAAGCAGTTTTTTGTCATTCCCGTGAAAACGGGAATTCAGTCTTTTCAGGTAGTTACATGTTTCCTGGATACCCGCTTTTGCGGGTATAACGACTTTTTACGAATGTATCAAAAAAAGCATGAAGAAAAAAAGAATAAACTACAATATTTATCATACACATCCTGGACATGATGTTGGTTATCAGTGAGGTGCCTCTTGCTAAAGCAATGAGGCTTCCTGCTTCAGAGACAAGGCTTGCCCTGACATTGCTGCAACATTTGTTCCCATCGACTTAAGGATTTCGGATTGCTGCTTGAAATCTTCACCGGTAAGAGTAAATTGAATTCAGAACTTCCGGCATATGCTGCAGATTACAGCTTGCTTTGAATAAATTATTGTAGTATATTCGAAATTATCTTTAGAATATTTCGAGAGGTGTATGGTTTTGGATGAAAGGCTTTTCTATAGCTACAATGCCTGGAAGAGTAAAAATAATGGCTGAAAATGGCTATGATGACGTTCTAAGTAGCTCGTTATAAAACCTCGCTTGTTTTAGGATTAGAAAAACAGATCGCCCGGATAAAGCAAGAAATTGACAGCATAGGTGATTTGCGCCGGGTCATCTCCGGCCTGCTTATTACCTCGGCATTGATTCGCCTTATCACTTCCTTTGTATATTTGCCTCTCCAATGTTCCATCCCCCTTATCTTAGCTCATCGACCCCTCACATATTCAGCTATATTTGTGTCCCATGATCAGTTGGGTTAAGATGGGGCCGGGGGGAGCTACTTTATTGAAATCAAAGGAAACTATTATAGTACCCCCCCCCTCAGTCCCCCTTAACCCAAGAGTGAAGCTTTCAAACCTTTTTGTTCTTGCAAAGTGAATTCAGCAACAAATTTGTCGATTACCCAAAGAACCTTTTCTTTTTTAATGTTATACTCTATATCCGTATGTTTCATAATTCTGCAAGCCTGAAATTACCCGTAACGCAATGATAATAAAAATAAACTGTGGAGACAGGGAATGGGATTCGATCCGGATAAATGGAAGAGGGACCGGTCGTTAATGAGTTCTTTTTTTAACGGCGACGAGATAGCGGCTATCACCGGCAAGCTGAAAAACCTGAAGATCAACAATGTAGTTTTCTGTTCCTTTGAAAACAGGTTTGCCAAAAGCGGCGGTCTGGCAGCGGTCACTACAAACATCCTTCCCTATTTAAAAGAAATTAACAATATCCCGTCGGTTATCCTGCTGACACCCTTCTATACTTTGATTATGGATAGTCCGGAATTAACGCGGACCGGAATAAATTTCAGTGTTCCATTTAACAATAAAACGATTCACGCGGAATTATACGAATACACATGTCACTACAACAAACCACGAAGCGGCAGCCTGAAAGAATATTACTTAAAAGCCGAAGGATTCTTTGAAACCCAAAAGGGCCTCGGAGACCCCTATAGTTATGATGAGAACAATAAAGAACGCAGCAATAATATATTGAAAGAAAATTCCCTCTTTTTCTGTAAGGCCGCGCCCCTTGCACTGAATGCCCTGAACATCAGGGAGAACATTATCTGCCACCTGAATGAATGGCAGACTGCCCTGGTCTCTTTGACAGCCAAGGAAGCAATGTTAAACAACACATTGAAATCCTGCGGAACTGTCCAGACAATACATAATTCATATGATTCCATAATTTCCCCGCACGGCTTCGCGAATCTTTTGGATGGAGCAGGAAGGCAAAAAGCAGCCGGGTTTCCCGAAGAGGGATTATCAGCTTACCGGATCGGCCTCCGCATGGTGGATGCCCCTATTACTACAGTCAGTGAAAATTTTGCCGGGGAACTCTCTGCAGATATTATTCAGACCGGGCATTATGCGCCGCATTTGCAGAACATATTCAGATCAAGCGGAGTATATGGCATCAACAATGGGATGTTTGTCGGATTTTCACCGGAGTTCCCCAAAAGAGAGCAGCACACCATTGAAGAAATACGAAGGATCAAACTGAAAAACAGGAAGGCATTACTGAGAGTGCTCAGCACATACAAACCGCGGGAACGGTTCGGGGACCTGACTTATAAGGGCAAGACCATATCAGGACTGCCTGATAATATCCCCCTCATCGTTATGAGTGGGAGGCTGGACCCTGTACAAAAGGGTTATTACATATTGCTCCGGGCAATAGAAAGATTTTCCGAAGATGAGATAAAAGTTATCCTGGCGCCCATGCCTGTTCATCCTTTTGACCTGGATTATTTTTATGAGATTGCATGCAAATGCAAAGGCAATGTCACGGTTTTCCCTGTGAGAATGAAAAAGGGATATTATGAACTCCAGACAGGAAGCACATTCGGAATAATGCCTTCCATATACGAACCCTTTGGCGCGGCTGTTGAGTATATGGCAAACGGCACGGTAAACATCGGGCGGGCGACCGGGGGGTTAGTTGACCAGATCGACAATGAATGCGGTTTCCTGTATAGAGAAGACGCTGTTTTTTACACACCGGAAAACATGCGCGCCTTTGTTGATACGGCACACATGATCCAGATGAGAAAAACAAACCCCTGGGCGCAGAGCATGGCGGACAATCTATATGAAGCGCTAAAAAAGGCAATCAATATATACCGGAACCATCCGGACCAATATCATCAAATGATCATCAACGGGTTTAAAAAAGCCCGGCAATTCAACTGGGAAACAACTGCGAAAAAATATTACCGGGTTTATGAAATGGTAAGCAGGGCCTGATGTCGATTCTATTTATCACCGATTTTCATTCAAATAGTTACGATCCCTACCCTAACGACGTTCAGCTCCTGTTTTCTTAAATTTCTCTTGCATTTTCAGGCAGCTACGCGGCTATTGATTTTTCAGTAAGTAGCTACGGGTACTATAATTCCCGGATATATAGATAAATATATGCATGTTATTATTTATCAAGTCAGCATGATTTATCCACCTGAAGCCCTATTTCATGCAAAATAATGGGTTTTTTCGCTCTTGGGCAGGCCGTACGTCTTTAATTAACTTTTGCTTATTGACTTTTAGCTCTGGTATTGGAAAGCAGGAAGAGGAAAAGCTCCGAAGATGCTTGTTTTTGATTCGAAATTTACGATATATGCTAACCTGAACAAATTAAACCAGAGTAAAGAAAATATAAAGTTCCTCACTATTAGACGAAGAAGTAAGAGCCTGATAAAGAAAACATTAGATATCCCGACAAAAGAGTGGCAAAAAGTAAGCATTGAGCGCGCAAGGCGAAAATACCGGAAAGTCACATTACACGATGGCAGGTGTAATTTGCGTCACTACAATGCAGAGGTGCGCCAAATAATCTTGACCGACCACGGCAGATCCAAGCCAACGTTTCTTATTACAAATGATTTTGATATTGACGCAAAAGAGATTGTGAAAAAATATGCAGGAAGATGGATGGTTGAACAGGTAATATATAGGTGCGCATAAGTAACACAACAATTAGAGATTGGAGATACAACCATGCAACCAAGCACCTTCGCCAGGGGAAACAAGAGAACGCGGAGTAACCTTAAGACATTGCGCAGGGAGACCCACGCAGATAAGGCTCCCAAGGTCGCCCTGCGTATTCAGGGCATCATGCTCAGCCTCAAAAAGCACAGTGTCAGCGACATCGCATGGCTGCTTCAGGTACACCGCAGCCTCTGTCCACTCGTGGATACAGAATTGGAATGTACATAGCAAAGAAGGATTGTACGAGGGGCATTCCGTGGGGTCAGGTCTTTTATCGTGACAAATCCCTTTCAATTAGGGTGTGGCTATTTTAATTCGGGGGTTTCAAAAGGTTTCCACTTACCTTTTGGGTATAATCTTTCTTGTTGTTGATTTATATCCTACATTCCGATAGTTCGGAACCCATAGTTTTGAATTTTTTGAAGGAACAAAATGGTAACTTATTTTAATGATATAAAGAAACAGGCACCTCCAGAAGATCAAGCACCTGTTTTTGTATTTTGTTTAGTTTAGCGGGGAATACGCAAATATTCTCACCCTGCACTACCTCATATCGTTCAACACCTTTGAATAATCTCACTATATCAAAAGTGGTTGGATATTTACATGATCTTTCT
>DRDE01000204.1 GCA_011040095.1 Nitrospirota bacterium | reverse complement strand
TCACTTTATGTTTCCCCTGTGGGGTCTGTAAGTAAGCGGGAAGTGAAAAAATGATCAGGACAGAAAATTTAACAAAGTATTACGGCAGTAAATGCGCTGTCAATTCGGTCTCCTTCAATATCAGGAAAGGAGAAGTCTTCGCGCTGCTCGGTCCTAACGGGGCCGGTAAGACAACAACCATTAAGATGCTGACCACCCTGAGCAGGCCTACAGAAGGAAAGATATTCATTAATAATCTTGATGTGGTAGTCGATCAGTTAAAGGTCAAGAGGCTGGTGGCCGTTGTGCCGCAGGTGGGAAACTTTGACAGGGAGCTTTCAGTATATGAAAACATGCTTGTTTACGGGATGCTTTATGGAGTAAAGGAGCCCGGACCGAAGATAGAAAAAAATCTTGATGCTTTAGGGCTGCTGAAAGAGAGAGATACCATTGCAGAGGTCCTTTCGGGCGGCATGCAGAGGAGGCTCCTTATTGCAAAAGCGCTCTTATCGGAGCCCGATGTCCTGTTCCTTGATGAACCAACAGTAGGACTTGATCCCCATGTGAGAAGGGAGATCTGGGACATTATCAGGAACATACGGAACAATGGAAAGACAATTCTGATGACCACCCACTATATCGAAGAGGCAGAGATGCTTTGTGACAGGATCGGTATCCTGTCTCATGGAAGCCTGATCGCAATAGATACTCCAGGGAACTTGAAGGACAACATAGGCAGGTATGTTGTAGAAATTCCATCATCCAATGGCAGCGGAAGGACTGAGCGTGTCATATGCAGAGACAGGGCTGAGGCGGAAGAGACCGCCCGAAGGTCTGACAACAGAGTTGTGATCAGGCCTGCAAATCTGGAAGACGTATTTATTCAACTGACAGGGGAGATGGTCGAGGGATGAACTGGTATCCGGTATTTTACAGGGAGATGCTGCTCTTTAAGAAAAAGCTCTGTAAGCTTGGTTATGTCTTTTCATCTCTATTTTTCCCGGTGCTCTATCTGGTGGCATTTGGCATAGGGCTTGGCAGAAGGGTAAATATTGAGGGAACGGGTTATATAGAGTTTCTTATTCCAGGCATAGCCGCCATGACCTCGATGACAAATTCATATAACCTTGTTTCAAACTCTTTAAGTATGGGCAGGCTTTTTTTTAAGAGCTTTCAGGTTGTTATCCAGTCACCTCTGCCGCATTTCTCGATCATGACAGGAATAGTGTTTTCGGGGATTGTGAAGGGAGCACTTGCATCTGCAGTTATTGTCCTCTCGGGCTTGATAATATTCAGTACCTTTCCATTCAGTCTTGTCTCTTTTCTTGGGCTTTTATTAAACCTGATATTGTTCTCTTCTATGGGTGTAGTCGCAGGGTTGCTTATAAGGGACCCTGAAGATAATGCTATTTATACCAACTTCTTTATAATGCCGATGGCATTCTTCTCGGGTACATTCTTTCCTGTAGACAATCTGCCGGCAGCGGTAAAAGGCATAATCATGTTTTTACCGCTGCACTACGCCAACATTCTGATAAGAAGCGATGAACTGAGCAAGGAGGTGATTCTGCCGATATCAGTATTACTTGCAGTCTCGATAACACTATTTTTATGCGGAGCAAAACTAATTAAAAATTACAGTGAATAATTTACGGGCGTTCATAAGCGCCAGCAATTCTCGGTGAAAAACGGATACTGCCGGGATTACGTAGTTGAAAGGCTTTTTCGCGACGCCCGGGGATTGACGCTTCACTTCAAGACTTCCGAATGGCTTCGACAGGATATTGCCAAGGCAGCATTGGGATTATAAAGCGTCGTTTTCATAATCCCTCATGAATATTTATAGATAGGCGGGACGTTTTTGTCCCGCCTACAGCCCCTACCTGATAACATCAAAACTTGTTGTATTGATAGTCTTCCTGTCCATCTCGTCAAGGATCGTGTTGACGATCCAGTTCACCATATTTAACACACCCTGATATCCGATAATGGGATATCTGTGCAGGTGGTGCCTGTCGAATAACGGGAAACCGATCCTTACTAAAGGCGTTCCGGTATCCCTCCACAGGAACTTTGCATATGAATTCCCGATGAGCAGATCAACAGGGTCGGTAAACAGCAGCGACCTCATGTGCCACATATCCTTGCCCGGATAAACAGTTCCTTCCTGCCCGAACGGGTTTTCACCCAGGAGCTCGTCTGCCTCCTTTTTGAATTTCTTATCACCGTTAGTACAGATGATATGAACGGGAATCCCTCCCATCTCCATAATGAAACTCATCAATCCCAGCAAATGGTCGGGATCTCCTACCAAGGCAAACCTCTTTCCGTGTACGTAGGGATGTGAATCTACCATTGCATCCACTGCCCTTCCCCTTTCATCCTCAATCTCCTGGGGAACGGGCTTTCCGGTGATCCTGCTTATCTCATCAAAAAACGTATCGGTATTTTTCACGCCAATGGGCGAAAGCGCCTGCGCCTCCTGGCCCCACTCCTTACGAATGTAATTCATGGTCTTTGTCGTTGAATATTTCTGCATGGCGATAGTAGCCGTTGCATTTATTGAATCAGCCGCATCATCAATCGGTGTGCCGCCGGGATACATTTTGTACTCACCGGTATTGGGAGAATCAAAAACATCGCTCACATCCGAAAGGAGAGTAAAATCAACATCCATTGTTTTGAGAAGCCTTTTCACTTCCCGGTAGTTTCCCGTATATGTATCAAATCCGGGGATAATATTGATCTTTCCGTTTGGCTCGCCTTTTTTACCTGCTGTAATGGTGGTAAGTATCCCCTTCATCATATTGTCGTAACCCGTGTTATGAGAACCGACAAAACTCGGAGTATGGGCAAAAGGCACCGGCAGGTCATCAGGTATAATACCCTTGTCCTTTGCCTGCCTTATATAGGCATTCAGGTCATCACCGATGACCTCGGCCATGCAGGTGGTACAGACAGAGATCATCTTTGGGTTGTACAGGGTATACGCATTCCGCAGGCCTTCGAGCATGTTGTTCAACCCGCCGAAGACAGCCGCATCCTCAGTCATGGACGTGGAAATAGCGGCCATAGGCTCCTTGAAATGTCTGTTCAGATGGCTCCTGAAATAGGCAACGCAGCCCTGGGCGCCCTGAACAAACGGCATGGAGCCCTCAAAACCGGACGAACAAAAAATCGAGCCGAGAGGCTGGCATGCCTTTGCGGGATTGATCTTTATGTTCTTACGTGCAAAGTTTTTCTCCTGGTAGTCCAGTGTCTTTGTCCATTCTGCTACCTCCTTGACCTTCTCAGCAGGCCAGGGGTTTTCGAATTCTTTTTTCTTCTCAAATTGTTCAATGTATTCCGGTTCCAGAAAGAGTTCATTATGGTCTTTTATCTTCATCTTTTCCTCCGTATCAGATTCCATGTAGGACTGTTTACCGTCATATCCATGTCCCTGGCAAATACCGGGAATCCGTCAAAGCCGTGATAGGGGCCGCTGTAGTCCCATGAATGCATCTGCCTGAAAGGAACACCCATCTTGTGATAGGAATATTTTTCTTTTATGCCTGCGCCGACCATGTCGGGCCTGAGCCTTCTCGTAAACTCCTCTAACTCATAGAGCGTGGCATCATCCATGATAACCGCACCCTCCTTCATGTCAGGATATGTCCTGTTGTAATCATCGTCATGCCCGAACTCATACCCTGATGCAATAATCTCCATACCGAGGTCTTCATATGCGCCGATGGTGTGCCTCGGCCTCAGGCC
This sequence comes from Nitrospirota bacterium, assembly GCA_011040095.1. Lineage (GTDB taxonomy): Bacteria > Nitrospirota > Thermodesulfovibrionia > UBA6902 > UBA6902 > BMS3ABIN06. The sequence goes on along the minus strand of DRDE01000204.1, from coordinate 10,101 downwards.
GCCCACATAGAGCATTACCTTCTTGTCCTCGAGTTTCGGCCTGTACTGCTCAATTACCGCATCCATTGCGGGTCTGTATTTTTCTATCATCTTCTCCGCATTCTCCTTGATGGTGTCATCAAAGTGCGAGGCGATCTTTCTAATGCTCTGGTAAATCTTTGTGGGGCCGAAGAAATTGAACTCAACCCATGGAACTCCGTATTTTTCCTCCATGTGCCTGCATATGTAGTTCATTGAACGGTAACAGTGAACGAGATTAAGTTTTGCATTTTGCGCAATGCCGAGCTCGTTTACAGACGCGTCACCCGTCCACTGGGCAATGACCCTCAGGCCCATCTCTTCAAGCATCTTCCTTGATGCCCATGCATCCCCGCCGATATTGTAATCTCCGATCAGGGCGATATCATACGGTGTTGATTCCCCCATCGTGCCTTTGCCGAGCACATGGTCCCTTATGGTATCATTGGCAATATGGTGGCCGAGGGACTGGCTCACACCCCTGAAACCCTCACATCTTACCGGCACTATGGGATAACCGAATTCATTTTCCACCTTTTTTGATACAGCCTCGATGTCATCCCCTATGAGACCGACAGGACACTCCGAGAGTATCCCGATTCCGCGTGCCAGCGGCATAAGTTCTTTGACTTCATTTAATGCAGCCTCCAGACCCTTGTCACCTCCGTAGACAATGTCTTTTTCCTGAAAATCCGTGGTAATGTGCATTGTGCCGAAGGTATCGATGCCTGTCTGGCCGTTGTAGTAATTCCTCCTTGCCCACCAGCTGTACTGGCCGCAGCCGACAGGGCCGTGGCTTATCGTGATCTGGTCTTTTACAGGTCCCCAGACAACACCCTTGGCGCCTGCGTATGCGCACCCCCTGACGGTCATAACGCCCGGACGGGATTTTACATTGGACTTGACCTTGCATGTGCTGCATTCCCCGCTGGGATCATTGGCCGCTAAATGTCCGGCCCTGGCCTTCCTGGTTTTTTCAGGATACCCGTCCAGGACCTCTTCTATCATTTTCTGAGTCTCTTTAATGGCTATACTCATTGTTCCTCCTGTTATATATTCCCCCCTTTAGCAAAGGGGGAAACAATTAAGACTTATACTGCTGCGTCTTCGCTTTCAAGTATGCCGAAATCCATAAGCAGCTCTTCGAGTTCATCCATTGACATGGGAGTGGGAATCACAAAATTCTTGTTTTCAGCTATCTTTTTCGCCAGAGTCCTGTATTCCTCCGCCTGCTTGTGATCGGGGGAATATTCAATTACTGTCTGTCTCCTGAGTTCCGCCCGCTGGACCTCGTTTTCTCTCGGTATAAAATAAATCATATGTGTGTTAAGTCTTTTTGCAAGTTCAGAGATCAATTCATATTCCTTGTCTGTTTCTCTGCTGTTACAGATAAGTCCTCCGAGCCGAACCCCGCCGCTCTGTGCATACTTGAGGATACCCCTCGATATGTTGTTTGCAGCATACATTGCCATCATCTCGCCTGATGTGACTATGTATATCTCTTTTGCCTTTCCTTCCCTGATAGGCATTGCAAAACCGCCGCACACAACGTCGCCGAGGACGTCATAGAACACAAAGTCCGTGTCCTCCCCATAGGCTCCGTTTTCCTCGAGAAAGTTAATGGCAGTGATGACGCCGCGGCCTGCGCATCCGACTCCCGGCTCCGGCCCGCCTGACTCAGCGCACCTGATGTTTCTGTAACCGGTAAGGAGCACTTCATCAATCTCAAGGTCTTCTACAGAACCCCTTTCTCTTGCAAGATCCATAACCGTTGTCTGTGCCTTTTTATGGAGTATCAATCTCGTTGCATCCGCCTTTGGGTCGCATCCCACTATCATGCATTTGTAGCCCGCCTCTGCAAGACATGCAACTACATTCTGTGATGTTGTTGATTTTCCGATGCCGCCTTTACCGTAAATCGCAATCTGTCTCATTTAAAATCTCCTTTCAGATTCTGTTATTAATGTTTAACAAGTCTTTCTTACTGCTAAAACCGTGCCAGCTTGCAACTTGTTGAAATAACTGAAAACACGTTTCTGTAAAGCTACAATATGGGAGCATATGCAACAATATTGTATGACAAATGTGTGCCGTATGGATAGAGTTGGTAGTAATAGTTCAGCCATCAGCTTTATCGATTCGGATCAGGTTGAAAGCAATGCAGAGCTTGACAAAAGATTATTTAAATGTTAGTAATATGCACTCTTTACGTCGCTTTACGTCGAGTTAGTCGAGTCAAAAGAATAACTTATATTCCTATTAATAAAATTTAGCAAATTGTTTTTATCTCATATGTTATTATTAACGGTTGCTATTGAGGGTGGGTTTCAATTCTTGAGTTGTAATAACCCTTGGACGACTCAGCTACTAAAATAAAAATTGTTTAAATAGGAGGAGGGTCTTGGAATTCCTGAGAATTTTAACTAAAACATCTTTATTCCTTGCAATATTCCTTTTAGTCTCTTTTGCTGTGCCGAATGCAAATGCAGCAGACAAAGAGAATTGCCTGATGTGCCACAAGTATCGCCAGATCGGCAGAATTGACGAAAAGGGGATAAAAAGGAGTTATTACGTCAATGAAAATATTTACGCTAATACTACTCATAGAAACGTCCCCTGCAGAGACTGTCATACATATATTAACAGACTGCCGCATGATCCTGTTACCGAAGAAGTCAACTGTTCCAATGAGTGCCACATAAAACCCCCGTTTTCAAAGGAAAACTTCTCACACAGGAAAATAATAAAAATATTTAACAAGAGCGTGCATGGAATAAAAAAAGGCGACTCCGAGGAATTAAAGGCAGCAAAACCATATTGTAAGTACTGCCACCTTAATCCCGTGTACAGGACAGTTGCAGAAGAGAGGATTGCGCCTACCGCATTGAACCGTTGCCTGAACTGCCATGAAAGGAAAGGCGTTACAGCGGCTTATAAACACATAACACACCGCCTGAGGCGCAAAACCTCCCGTTCACCTCAGGAGATAGTGCAATTATGCTCCAAGAACTGCCATGCGGACATTGAAAAAATGGAGAAATTCAAGGTATCAAAGGAGAGCCTGGAGGCAGTGGAAACCTATAACGAGTCAATACACGGCAAGTCAGTGGCACTGGGTTCCCAGGAAGCTGCCGATTGCGTAAGCTGCCATGCCTCAAGTGCAATACATGATATTTACAAAAAAGATGACAAGACATCTACTATTAATATAGAAAATAGAACAAAGATCTGCAAAGAGTGTCATGATGACATAAATGAACGCTTTGTTCAGATCGATGTTCATCCAAAAATAGAAGATGATCCGATTTTACATTTTGTGACCATGAACCTGACAGTTGCCTTCTATGGGACTGTCTTCGGCCTTTTAGGACTTGCGTTGATTGAAACAGTCGGCAGGAAGAAAGACGGCATTAAATGGCAGATAAGAAGAGGCACTACATGGCGCGGTCGATCAAAACACTGGCTTAAAAAATACGGTGACTGAAGCATAGATGTGCATTAATTATATATACAAAATGGAGGAATAATGGCAACCATTTCTGAAGATATTGCAAGTCCTGCCGACACGGCCGAACTTGAGGGAAATACTACATATGTCGAAGGGGTGGGAAATATCCCGAGGAACATTTATAAATATGTGAAGTCCGATCCTCTGGGCGACCTGCCGAGATACTCAATCCATATAGTCATACAGCATTTTGCAACATTTGTGACCTTCCTTGTTCTGGCTGCCACGGGACTCGCCCTGCACTTTGCCAGCCTGTGGTGGGCGCCCATTGTTATGAAACTTTTTGGAGGGCCGGACACAGCCAGGCTTATACACAGAATAGCCGCCGCATTAATGGTTCTTGCAAGCGTGTATCATATCCTTACACTTATCGGCGGAACCTTACAGAAAATTTTGAATAGAAAATTCGATATCAACAGGACCCAGATCCCCCTGTTAAAAGACATCCGGGACGTAGTCCACGATGTTAAGTATTTCTTCGGGAAAGAGCCCTACAGGCCAAAGATGAACAAATTCATGTACAAGCAGAAACTTCACTATATTGCGATCCTGTGGGGAACATTTGTGCTGATAGCCGCAGGCACAAGTCTGTTGTTTCCCGAGACAATGGCGAATATCTGGCCGGATCCCCGGTTCGGACAGAACCTTGCCAGATTAATGCATGCTGATGAGGCAATCATGGCTGTTACGGTTATAATTTTCTGGCACTGGTCAAATGTACATCTTGTGCCCGGGAGATTTCCTCTTCAATGGTCTTTTTTAACCGGGAGAATTACGAGGGAACATCAAATCGAAGAGCACTTCATGGAGTATATAGAAAATCTCAAGGAAATTCCGGAAGAAAAAGAATATATGAAAAAACTTTTAAAAGAAAAAGGGTTCGACTCGAACTAAAGGAGGTGGCTTTAAAGTGCCTGGTGAACCGAAAAGATTGGAACATCCGAAGTCAGTTTATATAATTGGGTTTATATTTATAATAATAACGCTCACAGTGGTAATAGCTGCTGCATATCAGATCACTTTTTCTCCCCACGGGCCTGCAGTCCTGGTACCCATACAGAAAAAGATAGCGGAATCGCGGAGATCCGCAATCCTCGATGAAGTCAGAAAACAGGAGGAATTCGAGAAACACAGACATTTTCACAATGTAGTTGAATATCCCCAGTTGCCTGAAAATATGCGGCCGGTCTGCTACATATGTCACTCCGACTCCCCGCACAGTAAAAACAAGAAAGTTCGTGCCATGTTAAATATGCATACGCAATTTTTCGTATGTGAAACATGCCATATAGAAAAGAAAAAAGGGGCAAGCGTGGTTTATAAATGGTACAATCCCTTTGATGAGAACCCTGAGGGGCCGTTTTTCGGCACGAGTTATGACCCTGAGACAGGAAACCTTAAGGAGGTTAACGACCAGTTTTCCAAGATAGCTCCTTATTTCAAGACCGACGGCAGACTTGAGTCAGCAATCCGGATACAGGATTCAGACCTGGCACGGGATTACATAAACGTCAGAGACAGGCTTACCCCTGAGCAGAGGGATAATGTCAAAAAGAAATTCCATGTACATATCAAACCCAAGGGGCATGAATGCAAAGCGTGCCACATCAGGAAAAGTATTCTTGACTTCAAGAAACTGGGATTCGCATCCAACAGAGCCATAGATATTGAGCAGTTGAACATCAAGGGCATGATAACCAAGTACGAAAAATTCTACATCCCTAACCTGTTTAAATAACGAGTGTATCTTTCTTACTTCCTTTCTTGCAGGGGTTTCCGGAATAACCGGAAATCTCTGCAAGATTATTAAAATAGACATAAAAATCCGTATAGAAAAATTGCCTTGCGACCTTTTTTTATTCATTTAATATTAATTTTTGCTCTCTTCATCTTTCCTGTCAGAAGTTTTGCGATAGATTGTATCAATACAAAATTTCTCTTTGATATCAAACCCGGAGCCAATCAACCGAGTGACCTCGCTATCAGCCCAAAAGGGGACATATATCTTGTAGACGGGGTCAACAGCAGAATAATCGTAGTTGATAATAACGGCAGATGGAAATTTGCTTTCGGCAGCGAGGGTGCGGGAAAAGGGCAGTTCAAATTGCCCCTTGGCATAGATATATCCGGATCAGGGAAGGTTTTCATTGCAGACACCGGCAACCACCGTATCCAGGTCTTTGATGCCAAAGGAGGGTTCCTGTATATGTTCACGGTTAAGACATTCCCAGGGGAAGTGCCCGCTGACCCGGTTGATGTTGTGGTCTCCGGAATAGATAACTACCTGTACATATCCGACAACGACAATCACAGGATAAAAGTTTATAAACAGAGCGGCACATATGCATTCGAGTGGGGTGGATTAGGAGAAGAATACGGGGCATTCAGGTATCCCGCAATTATGGCCCTGAATCAACATAATGAAATTTTTATCGTGGATGTGCTTAATACCAGGGTTCAGAAATTTGATCCATTTGGACAATTTATAACCGACATCGGCGTCTGGGGCGTGCTTGAGGGCAGGCTTTTCAGGCCAAAGGGCGTTGCCATAGACAGGAAAGGCAGGATATTTATCAGCGACAGCTATATGGGAGTAATCCAGGCATTCAGTGATACTGGCCGATTTATCGGGGTTGTCTGTAAAAAAAATAAGATTAGAAAATTCAATTCGCCTGTCGGACTTCTTGTTGATAAAAAAGACAGGCTTTTGGTTGTTGAAATGAGAGGGAATAAGATAACGGCGCTTAAGTTATTAAAATAAAGATTCTTATAAGGACATCCTGATATGTTTTCCCGGCTAAAACTGCTGCCTTACATTCTTATTATTGTAATCCTTGTGATAAGCGCTTCCGCCTTTGCCATGGAAATATCCGCGAAAAGGGATTGCGTTGTCTGCCATATTATGTGGCTTGATGATTTCAGAACCGACCATGAGCCGTTAGTGAAATTTCAGCCGGGCAACGTTCTTATGAAAGATACCCAGGGAGTTGTCAGCTCGGAAGAAATCTGCTATAGCTGCCATGACGGCTACGTCAGGGAGTCACGCAATGTTGTCTGGAACTATAACAGGCATCCCGTATTTGTAAAACCTTCAAAAAACATCACGATGCCTCCTGATCTTCCACTGAGCATAAAAGGGGAGATATACTGTGGGACATGCCATTCCGCCCACGGAAAAGGGGCTGCCCCGCACGGCGACCCTACAGGAAGGACCGCTGTTTACAGGGACATAAATATCGATTCAAGCCTTTGTGAGAAGTGCCACAGAAACGAGGCGTCTTTTAAGTTTTCCAACGGACATCCTTTGCATACAACCGCGCTTAAACTGCCCGATAAATTATTTGAGATAGGCGGTACGAAAGCGACAAAAAAAGATAAAGTAATATGCCAGTCCTGCCATAAGATACACGGGGCAAAAGGCAAAAAGATATTAGTTACGGTTAACAACAATTCCGGGCTATGTGTGATCTGCCATGAAAAAAAGAAAACCCTGCTTGACACCAAACACGACCTGCGCACAACCCTCCCGCAGGAAAAAAACATAAAACAGCAGTCGCCTTCGGAATCAGGTCCGTGCGGCTCATGCCATACCCCACATAATGCAGCAGGCAAAAGGTTGTGGGCGCGTCCGATTAAAAAGGGTGCTCCTGCATCCGGGTTATGCCTGACATGCCACGGGCAAGCCGCCCCTTACAGGATAAAACGCATTGGCAAATATTCACACCCTGTTAATATAAAGCTTTCTGCGGAAGCAAAATCTCATGACGGACTCCCCCTGTTTGCAGAAGACGGCACAAGAAATTCAAAAGGCAATGTCCGGTGTTTTACCTGCCATAATGTCCACAGGTGGGATCCGGACAATGCAACCAACAGGGGCGGCAAAGATGTTGAGGGGGATTCCTCGAACAGTTTCCTCAGAATTTCCAATGACTCCTCGGGTTTATGCCTGAACTGCCATACAGCCAAAAAACAGTTGGTCACATCGGACCACAATCTGACAGTAACGGCTCCGGAAGAAAAAAACATACAGGATTTTACACCGGCGGCTTCAGGTCCCTGCGGCGTGTGCCATGTCCCCCATAATGCGTTATCAAAACGTTTATGGGCAAAAAAGTTTTCCGGGGATAAGGATTTCACCACCCAACTATGCACGGTCTGCCATAATAAAAACGGGGCTGCAAAGGCCAAACTCATCGGAGAAAACTATCATCCGGTGGACGTTACCATGGAGAAGTTTAAAATAAGCTCAACATTGCCTTTGTATAACAGCGAAGGCAACCGGATGGATAACGGGAAAATCGCCTGTCTAACCTGCCACGAGCCACACACCTGGGATCCAAACAAAGCAATTATCGCAAACTATCCCTTTAAAAATATTGAAGGGGATGCAACAAACAGCTTCCTGAGAAAATCAAATTCCCCGACATCCGACCTGTGTGAAACATGCCATAAAGACAAGGCATATGTAGATGGAACCGACCACGACCTCAACGTCACGGCCCCGGAAGCCGCCAACCTGTTAGGCCAGACAGTGAAAGAGTCCGGGGTATGCGGGGCATGCCACCTTGTCCATAACAGCCCCAATAAACTGAAACTGTGGGCAAGGCCGTACGGCAAAATCCGTTTTGATGAGGATATTATAAATTCATTATGTACAAGCTGCCATTCCAAAGGGAATCCCGCGGAAAACAAGATTCCGCCGATAGCCACACACCCGGAAGAAAAACTGATAAACAATGTCATGCGAAGCAACAGGCAGTCCCTGGATTTTTCGCCCATCTTCGATAAGAAAACAGGCAAAGAAGTAAATGTCGGCAACATCTCCTGCCCGTCATGTCATAATGCCCATCAGTGGAGCCCCTTTGTTAAAGCAAAGGGCCCCGGTAAAAATCTTGAGGGCAATGCAACAAACAGTTTCTTGAGAAATGTCAGTTATAATAATATCTGCATAGACTGCCACGGTCTCGACGCGTTCTTCAGATACAAGTATTTCCACGACCCAGAGGAGAGGGTTGAAAAGGTCAAAGGCCCTGTCATACCTGAAACATTCTGGTAAGGGCTGTCTTAAGTCTTTGTAAGATTTGCCGCCAGGCTTCCTAAAAAAGCTCCGAGTGTATCCGCTAAAACATCACCTACGGCAGCATCTCTGCCGGGGACAAACGCCTGATGCATCTCATCTGAAATGCCGTAACCGACGGCGAGTAAAAAGGCCATTAAAAAAACATATTTCCTGACGCCGCTTTTTCTGAGAGAGAGATAAAGAAGGAAAGAGAGAGGAATATAAATAAGTGTATGAACGACCTTGTCGAAATTTTCGGGGAACCGGGATATGTCTATAGTCTGCAAGGAAGAAAGATAAAAGATAGTTCCCATATAGCCTATAGTGATAAACCAGTAAATAACGGCAATCCGTGTATCGGTTTTTTGCGTTTTATTCATTTGATATCCGGGGCATAAATCAGAGCCGGTTCTTTATCATTTCAAGCGGGGAAAGCAGTGAGTCGTTTCCCCCTGAGAACGACTGTCTGTCGCCCCTCCGGCTATCCATCGGGAGGTTGCTCCCCAGCAGAGCCTGCTTCCTGTTTCACCGGACAGCGCTATTATACTATAACCTCCTTTTCAAAGATAGAACATTTTGTATTGAGCATAGCTTTGCGACTTTCCCACATTCAGGGTGCTTAAATAGTGTCTGTTTATAAATTGCCGTTTTTTTGTTTTTGTCATACCCGAAGTCTGTAATCGGGTATCCAGAAGTCTTTAAAAACACTGGATTCCCGCCCAAAGGACCGCGGGAATGACAGCTTAATTGTTGAGTTTATGGACAGACTCTATCTATAGTCTGTTTATAAACTAACGATTTTTACGGCATAAGAACTGTGTCTCGTGTCTTTACCCGGTTTTTATTGGTTTGTCGAGACAAAAAATTATTTTCACAGCTTTTTGCGTCGATATTATCGGATTTTTGACGCACATCTCCATTCATGCCTCTTTTTTCTCTGTTGTTGCCGCAGCTACTGAGACTGCTGTTGCAGCTTCGGCAGCAGTAATCTTGTAATCACTCGTATGTTGTAGGCAATAACACTCCACAACACCTTTGCATCAAAATGTTCCCGGCCCTTCCACTCACAGCGATGCATTGCAAATCCACGCTTGATGTTAGAGATCACCGCTTCAATTCCGCTTCGCCATTTCTTCAGACGCGTTTCCATATTGCCGCTTGTCACTATGTTCTTTAAAGACCCTACGATCTTGTTGAACACTATATTGACTACGCCTTTCCCTTTTGCCTGGTTCTTAAGCGATGCATAGCCGCCATCAGTGACAACATCCCGCGGCGTCACTTCGTAATTGCACTCTATCCTATCCAACACACCTTCATACAACTGCGAATCACTTGGGTTGCCCTTGACTATATCAACATCCAAAACTATATTGCTCCTGCCTGTCGTCAGATTCACCTTATGCCCGAATTCTGCTTCCCTCTTGCCCTTTACTATGATATCCGTATGGTCTTCATATATCGAAAATATCTTCTCCTTACTCGGCACGCTCTCCCCAAGCAATTCACGACGACG
>DRDE01000203.1 GCA_011040095.1 Nitrospirota bacterium | reverse complement strand
CTTGGGCCCGCTCCCGCAGGTTTTCGTTAGTTGCCCCGGAACAGCATTTCAGGTGTGAACCGATAACATATACGGTATTTCCATTGATATCCAACTGCCAGACCATGAAATCATGCGTAGGGTCCCAGGAACTGCCGTCATCCAGTGTGACTGCAGCCAGCTGTGCAGCGCTGATAATCGGAAACCGGCTCATTATCGCCTCACCACTGGTGTCGTAGAGAATATTCCGGGCAGCGCTTCCGACATATGGGTCTTCGCCGGTAAAATAAGAATTGAATTCGCTTACATACTGATTTAATAATTGATCGTTATTGTCATCCCAGTTACCGGTTTCAACAAAAACCACGATATCCGGATTTTCTTCTTTTACTACCTGTTTCCAGTCAGGATTAATTCCGCCGGCCTCTATGTTATAGGTCATGACTTTAATTGCAGCGGCGCTTGCAAGATCAACCCCTATTATTAAAAAACCTATGATTAAAATGAGTATTTTGTTCTTCATATTACTTCACCTCTTCATGCATTGTTTTGTTTAAGTAAAAAGAACCGACACCCTTTATCACGCAGGCGCCGGTTCTTTTTTTAAGGCAGCAAAGGGCTGTTACAACAATGCTTTATTGAAGCGCAACGTTCTCAACCGTAACCGTTCCGTCACTGACTGTCATGGTCCCGTTAATTGTCGTTATCCCTGTAATAGCTGCATAGTCGCAATCGTAACCGCCTTCGAGGGTTACAGCTTTGTTAAGGTTAATGTTCAGGGTTTCGATAAATACCACAGCCCGGCTCTGGATAACATCCCCGTCCACTGCCGCATCATAAGCAGCCTGGAGTGTTGAATAATACACAGGAACTGCGCCTGAAATCCTTACAGGAGACAGGCATGCATCTACTGTTATGTAATTCGTCCTTATCAATGAGTTGCCGCTTCCGTCAGCATCCGTGACTGTCAGGCTCACTGTGTATATGCCTGCTGTGTTGTATGTATTCGATGGATTCTGAACAATTGAATCCATAACACCGTCATTGTCAAAATCCCATTCATAACTTAAGGGCAGGTCATAGCCTGTGGAGCTGTCGGTGAAGTTTACTGTAAGAGGCGCTAATCCGCTTGTCGGTGAAGCTGTGAAATCCGCTGTCGGTAATGTGTCCGAGACAGTGGCTGTTGCGGTTGCCGTATTTGTAGCGCCGACGTTATCTGTAACTCTCAGGTTTACGGTATACGCGCCCTGTTGCGCATATATATGGCTCTGCGTTGCTAATGAGGAGCTGTAGTCAAATGTCCCGTCATTATTTATATCCCATTCATAAAGGGTTATTGTCCCGTCCGGATCTGTCGAGCCTGATCCGTCAAGGGTTATTGCTTGCCCTTCAGCGCCTGTGTATGGCCCGCCGGGGTCAGCAACCGGCGGGGTATTATTCACGCCTGTGCCGGTTAAGTTTATATAAAGGTTTGGCGTGTCAGGGTCATTGCTGTCAATGCCGATTTTTGCATACATTGCGCCTGTTTTTGTCGGAACGTACTGTGCTTCTATTGCGCAGGTTCCTGACGGGACTATTGTCCGGCCTGAGCAGTTTTGACTCAGTATGCTGAACTGGTAAGGGTTCGGCCCTGTTAAATATACACCGCCGGTCACAAGGTTTATTGTGCCGTTGTTGGATATTGTGAATACCTGGGTTGCGGATAAGCTGCCTACGGCTACTGAGCCGAAGTTTTTGCTTGCAGGTGAGGCCGAGATGTCGGGCGCAGTGACTGTGCCGGTTAATGCGCTGAAGGCATTTAATCTGCCGCCTGTCGCCACCTTGCCTGACAATGAACCCTTTGGATCAACAGTGTTCAGTATCCTGCTTCTTATTTCGAGATTGGTGAACCCGGGGTTCAGGGATTTGACAAGGCCGGCCACTCCCGATACATGCGGTGTTGCCATGGATGTCCCGCTGTAAGATGCATAACTTCCATTGGGTATGGTGCTGTAGATATTGACGCCCGGCGCTCCGAGGTCAACAGTGGTAACGCCGTAATTTGAAAAAGATGCAAGGCTGTCCGTATCATCAGTTGCCGCTACGGCAATAAGGTTGGCGCTTGTGTAGTTTGACGGATAGGAAGCTGTGGTGTCGTTGTTGGCGCCGTCATTGCCTGCCGCGCATACTACAACCGCAGGAGAGGCATCAATGGCATCTTTGAGCGCCTGGCTGTATGCTCCTCCGCCCCAACTGTTGTTAATCACATGGGCGCCGTTGGCGTTTGCATAGAGTATCGCCTCGACAGCATCGGCTGTTGTGCCCGATCCCCTTCTGTTGAGAAATTTCAGGGGCATGATTTTAGCCGTCCAGTTAATGCCTGTAACTCCGGTGCCGTTGTTTCCCTCTGCCGCTATTGTGCCCGACACATGGGTGCCGTGGTCGTTATCATCTAACGGGTTATTGTCATTATTGACAAAGTCCCATCCGCGGCAGTCATCAACATAGCCGTTGCCGTCATTGTCAACACCGTCCGTGCAGCTTGTTTCTCCTGTATTTCTCCAGATATTGGCATTCAGGTCAGCATGATTATAATCAACGCCCGAGTCAACAACAGCTACAACAACACTGACTGACCCTGTTGACATATTCCATGCCTCGGGAGCGTCTATGTCGGCATCGCTCACGCCGCCTGTCTGACCGGTATTATTGAGTCCCCATAACTGGCTGAAAGAAGGGTCATTGGGGATTACATCGGCATAATATATATAGTTCGGTTCTGCATACTCTACCCCGGGATCCAGGAGATAATATTCCAGTGCCTGTCTCAGAGGAATGGTTTGCGGTATTGCCACTTGCTGAAGCCCTTTTAGCCCCCTGAATGCCTTCTTGATAGTGGCTCCTGTCCTGGAATGGGCGACCTTTGCGATATCTGCCAGTACGGCAGGATCCGCAGCTATCGCATCCTTGAATTTAACAATGATTTCGCCCTCAACATGTTCGGCAGTCAGGAGTCTGTCAATTGTAGCATTAATATCTTCCCCGGCAACATTCCCGGCCTCTGCAATATTAACCGGGAAAAGAAGGCCGGCTGCCGCGTAAAAAATAAACATAATAAGGAGAAAACGCAAAAGTTTTCCTGTAATTCTTTTAATCATAAATACCTCCTTTTGTCTTGTCCGGCAATGACAAAGATCACCGGCTTGTTCGAATAGGCAGAAAACATCTTTTTTATTATTCTGCGCTTAATCAGGAATTCGTTAATTTAAAACATGTTGCATCCGGAAAGCCCCTGAAGTTCAGGATAACGGTTCCGGACAACGTGTTTACTATCTGAATACAGAGTCTGAATACAGAAAAAATATTTGCTTTCTGTCGTTCATACGGAAGATTATAGAGAGATGTTAAGCAATTGTTTCTTGTAATATATAATTTTAACAATTAACACGCTGTACTTGCAATGTTTTTTTTATCGGCCCGGAGACGTTAACCGGGAACTCTCCCTTTAACCGGTCCCGGATTTACATTTATAATTTGCCTGTGACGGAGATATTTAAGGCTTCGCCCAAAACCCTTGTCTGTATCTTGATCTTTGCCTTTACCGTGAATTGCCGGCTTCTTTACCTATGTAAAGTCAATATCGTATAATATCAACTCGATTTTGGCCTGAATTTTCTTCTTCAGATTTCGGAGGATAATAAACAGTGAATATTATTGTCTGTATAAAGCAGGTGCCGGATACGGCAGAGATCAGGATTAACCCGGAGACAAACACTCTCATGAGAGAAGGTGTCCCGAGTATCATTAATCCTTTTGATCTGCATGCCATTGAAGCGGGCATACGGATCAGGGAACAACTCGGGGGCAAGGTTACGGTCTTGACAATGGGGCCTCCGCAGGCGGAAACTTCTTTAAGAGAAGCCGTTGCTATGGGCGCTGATGAAGCAGCGCTGCTTTCAGATAAGGCGTTTGCCGGGTCCGATACATGGGCAACGTCATATACACTCGCGCAGGCAATCAAAAAACTCGGGTCCGATATTGTTTTTTGCGGCAAGCAGGCAATAGACGGAGATACGGCGCAGGTGGGTCCCGAGACAGCGGAATTCCTTGATATCCCCCATATTTCCTATGTGAAAAAAATAGAAGAAGTAACGGATAATACAATAAGGGTGCAACGGCTGATGGATGAAGGGTATGATATTGTCGAATCCTCTCTGCCTGTTTTGCTTACAGTTGTCAGGGAATTAAATCAGCCCCGCATGCCTTCTTTGAAAGGTAAAATGGCTGCAAAAAAGGCTGAGATAAAAAAGATGGGAATCACGGATATTGAAGCTGATGAAAACAGCCTGGGACTTAAAGGCTCCCCCACGCAGGTGAGGAAGATATTTGCTCCTGAAATAAAAGCCGAGAGAAAGATGATCGAAGGGACGCCTGAAGAGCAGGTGGATAACCTGATAAAAGAGCTGAGGGAAATCAAATGCCTGTAATAGTTAAACCCGACAAGTGCACAGGATGTGAAACCTGCCTGGATTCCTGCCCTTTTGATGCCATCGAGTTTAAAGACGGCAAGGCGTATATAAATGAGTATTGCAATGCATGTATGACATGCCTGCCCGTGTGTCCCGAAGGAGCGATAATTGAGACTGAACCTGGAACACGGAACATGGAACATAGACAGGAAATTGCAGATTATAAGGATGTGCTGATTTTTGCCGAGCAGAGGGAAGGCAAGGTCGCATCTGTTTCCTATGAGCTTCTCGGCATCGGCAAAAAACTCTCCAATGAACTCGACACACAATTGATAGCGGCGCTTTTGGGCGCAGGTGAACCGGAAGCGCGGGAGCTTATAAAATGGGGAGCCGACAAGGTGTTGTTGTGCAGCGACTCCGGTCTTGAGAGATTCAATGACGATGCATACAGTGGAGTTCTTGCACAGGTCATTAATGAATATAAGCCGTCCATTGTGCTTGCGGGCGCGACCCCCATCGGCAGGTCTTTTATCCCGAGGGTGGCTGCGAAACTCAGAACAGGGCTTACGGCAGACTGCACCTCACTTGAGATAGATAAAGAAACAAAAAATCTCCTGCAGATAAGGCCGGCATTTGGCGGAAATATTATGGCTACTATTGTCTGTCCGGATTACAGACCTCAAATGGCGACTGTGAGACCGCGCGTGATGAAAAGAGGGGAGTATGATGAAAA
Source organism: Nitrospirota bacterium (assembly GCA_011040095.1). Classification (GTDB taxonomy): domain Bacteria; phylum Nitrospirota; class Thermodesulfovibrionia; order UBA6902; family UBA6902; genus BMS3ABIN06. Next base: position 2,932 of record DRDE01000203.1, on the reverse strand, counting down.
TAGAAGAGGGGAGATTGTGCATGTTAAAGTGGAAAATCCGGTTTCCAGAACAAAGGTGCTGGAATTTGTCAAAGAAGTCTCAGGGATCAGCGTAAACCTGCATGAGGCTGATATTATCGTGGCGGGCGGAAGAGGCATCGGCGGTGAAAAAGGTTATAAAATGCTTGAAGAGTTTGCAGAGGCATTGGGCGGATCTGTCGGCGCATCACGGGCTGCGGTTGATGAAGGCTGGATTCCGTACAGCCACCAGGTCGGCCAGACCGGGAAGACGGTAAATCCGAAAGTGTATATCGCCTGTGGAATCTCAGGCGCGGTGCAACATCTTGTGGGCATGCAATCCTCGGATATAATCATTGCAATAAACAAAAATCCGGAAGCCCCGATTTTTAACGTTGCCACCTTTGGTTTAGTCGGCGACCTGTTTGAAATTATTCCTTTGTTGACAAAGAAAATCAGGGAAGCAAAGGGGTTATAAATGAAGATAGCCTTCGTATTCCCCGGTCAGGGTTCACAATATGTCGGTATGGGTAAGGACCTCCATGACAACTTTGAAGAGGTCAAAGATATATATAAAGAAGCATCCGATGCCCTTGGATATGATGTTGCCGGCCTCAGTTTTAACGGGCCGCGGGAAGAACTGAATAAAACATTCAGGACCCAGCCCGCTCTTTTAACCGCAAGTTATGCAGCATATAAAGTCCTTTCCTTAAAAGGAATAACCCCGTTTTATGCAGCCGGTCACAGTCTCGGGGAATATTCCGCAATTGCCGCTGCCGGGGTTGTTTCATTCAGGGACGCCGTTAAACTCACTGAAAAAAGAGGGCGGTTTATGCAGGATGCGGTGCCTGAAGGCAAGGGATTGATGGCCGCTGTCCTGGGGCTTGACAGAGAAGCTATAAATAAAATATGCAGTTCGGTTAATTCAGGATATGCAGCGCCCGCTAACTTTAATTGTCCCGGCCAGATAGTTATCGCAGGAGAAAAGGCTGCCGTTGAGGAGGCAATAAAGCTTGCCAAAGATGCAGGCGCCGCAAGGGCCGTGGCATTGGCGGTATCAGCCCCTTCACACTGCAAACTTATGGAAGTGGCTTCAAACAAACTTTCCGGATTACTTGACAGCATGGAATTTCAACCGGCCCGGATACCGGTAGTAAACAATGCGGATGCGGCTTTTTTAAATGAACCTGATGCAATCAAAGATTCACTCGTACGCCAGCTCAATAATCCCCTTTTGTGGGAAGACTCCATTAAGATGATGGTTGAAAACGGAATAGATACCTTTATAGAGGTCGGCCCGAAAACAGTACTGAAGGGTCTCATAAAGAGAATTGACGGGAATGTGAAAATTCTGAATGTTGAAGATACAAAGTCACTTGAAGAGACACTGAAAGCGTTGGCCTGATACGCAACCATGAACCACAGATTAAGCAGATGACACAAATGTTAAAAGCAGAGAGCAGGAAGAAAAAATCCGGGCAATCTGTGGATATATAATTTCCTATACATCAAGAAACCGCGCAAGTTCCGTATCTCTACTCCTTCCGCATCCCTCGGCAATAGATGACTTTTTCCCCGTAACTATTCAGGTAGGCACATAGTGAAAAAAAGGATGAGAACTTTTCTTGTATTGCTGTAACCCTTTGTGCCTATGTGCCTTTGCCACTTTGCACCTGAGTAGTTACCCTTTTCCCAAACATTAAGTTCTCGAAAGTCTTTCATGTTGTTCTCCTTCATATTTTTTGGCTGATTGCTGACTGCTAATAGCCGAGAGCTTTCCAATGCCTGTTTAACCTGCCAGTCGTTGATGTTCTTTTGTGTCTTCAAAAAATCTAAAAACTTCTGAACCTGTAGACGTAACTGAGATTCCCGTTGCTTTTTGAAAAAGATAAGAATTTATTTGCCCAATGGGCATAAAATCGGATATACTTTTCGTTAACAAGGTTCTTGGCGCGCATATAATCCTGAAACTCAGGAAGAACTATTTTTCTCATGATATATCCTCTAAATGATAAAAAGTCAGCAAAGACGAACTTCGCATATCCTGGCAATAAAGAGCAAATAGCGAATATCATCAAGGCAAGTTTACATTAATTTTAATCAGTTATGAAACTGTTACTTTTGACAGGTATATAGAAAAGCCGGGAAAAGCGAACTTCATATATTAAGATGTTATCTCAAAAAAATGATTGAAAATAAACGGCTGATAATTTATCGATGTCTTTTGAGTTTGCGGAAGAAATAAATAATAAAAAAGGCATAGAGAAAAAAGACGATATAAACTACAATATTAGTCATACACATTCGGACATGATGTTGGTTGTAGACAACGGCTCTCATAGGTCGAACACGCTCAGATTTAAAAAAGAAACGAATAAGGAAATATAAAAAAACAAAAAAAGATAACAAAGCACTGAAGGGTATGCGTGCCTCAGGTGACTTTTTGGTTTTCAATGGTTTATGTTTGCGAACGTCTTTTTGCATGTTAATGTTTTACAGGCACGCAACCCTTAGTTCCACGTTATCTACAAAGATGAAGGAAGAAAATTAGCTGATAATTGATTGAAGTCATTTGGGCTGTCAGATTGAAAGAATTATACAGACAAAAAAGACAATATTAACTACAATATTCAGACAACATTGTGAGGGACATGGACAAAATAGCTACACGTTCAACCCCTCTTTAAATAACGGCATTAAAAAAACAGAATGAAAATACAGGAGTATAATGGACCCCATAATCTGAACTGGTAGTTAAGCTACATTTTGCTATAATTTTTAAAATAAAAAGGAGGCAAAATGAGAAAGAAGTATAGTTCAGGTATTAAGAGCAAAGTAGCAATAGAGGCAATTAAGGGCGATAAGACAATAGCAGAGATATCCTCATCCTTTGAGGTACACCGGGATCAGGTACAAAAGTGGAAGAAGACAGCTT
>DRDE01000202.1 GCA_011040095.1 Nitrospirota bacterium | reverse complement strand
TTTACACTATGTGTCGGAACTGTAGTGATGGCTGCCCTGTCTAAAACCGATTATCAAAAGTTCAGGCCCCTGGTTTATGTCATGTTAACGCTTTCTTTGATATCGCTGGTCCTGGTATTTATGCCGGGTATCGGGGTTTCCGCCAACGGCGCCAGGAGATGGCTCAGGCTCTGGCCTACTACATTTCAGCCTTCGGAGCTGGTAAAGGTGGTAATGGTCATATTCCTTGCGGATTATATGGATAAAAATATTCACAGGATGAGGGAGTTCCGTTACGGCATTATGATCCCGGTTGGTGTTATGCTCGTTTTCCAGGCTATTATTATTCTCCAGCCTGATTTCGGGGCTGTAATGAGCCTGGGGATTCTTACTGTGGGTCTTTTAATATTGGGAGGCGCAAGATTAAGCCATATAGGAGGCCTGCTCCTTCTCTCGCTCCCGGCCGTTTATGTGCTCATTATGTCTTCTCCATACAGGGCAAAGAGATTTACCTGTTTTCTTGATCCTTGGAAGGAGCCGTTCGGCTGCGGATTTCAGCTTGTGCAGTCCTTTATTGCATTCGGGAACGGAAATATTTTCGGACTCGGCCTTGGAGACAGTAGGCAGAAACTCTATTTTTTGCCGGAGGCCCACACTGATTTTATTTTTTCCCTGATTGGTGAAGAGCTGGGCCTGGCAGGGGCGCTGCTTGTGCTCGGTGTTTTTGTCTGGCTTTTTATAAAGGGAATCCGGGTATCCAAGCGGACCAATGACCCCTTCAGCTATTTCCTGACACTTGGATTGACAATGATGATAGGGGTTCAGGCGCTTATAAATTTTGCCGTATCAACGGGACTGATGCCCACAAAGGGGCTGCCTTTACCCTTTATAAGTTACGGCGGTTCAGCGCTTCTTATAAATATGGCATCTGTCGGAATACTGGTAAATATATCAATGCGAAATGGGAATCGGGCAATGGAGAGCGGGGTATATGCCGCTAACCTGCTGCGCCGGTCGCCTTACATGAAGAGGCGAAAATGAATATTGTTATTGCAGGGGGAGGAACCGGAGGACATGTTTTCCCGGCATTGGCGATTGCCGGGGGAATGAAAAAGGTAATTGAGAATCCGGAAATTATCTTTGCCGGGACTGCAAAAGGTCTGGAGGCCAGGATTATCCCTAAAGCAGGGTATGATATAAGGTTCATAAGGTCGGAGGGCCTTGTGGGTAAAAATGTTCTCAGCGCCTTCCAATCGCTTTTAAAGATACCCCTGTCTTTAAAGGATTCCCGAAGGATACTGAAAGAAATCAAACCGGATATTGTCCTGGGTGTTGGCGGGTACAGTTCCGGCCCCATAGTTTTATGCGCAAAGATGATGGGTATCCCCGCAATTATCCATGAACAGAACAGTGTCCCGGGTTTTGCAAACAAGGTGCTCGGGAAATTTGTTGATACCGTAGCAGTTACGTACCATGAAAGTATAAGATTCTTTCCACAGGACAGGACCTATCTGACCGGCAACCCTGTAAGGGAAGAGATATTGAAAGGTGACAGGGAGAGAGGATGCAGAAACTTCAGTCTTGATAAGGACCGTTTTACGATATTCGTATTCGGCGGCAGTTCAGGCGCAGGCAGTATCAACAATGCAGTGGGTGAGGCCCTGGTATATCTCGAACCGCTCAGGGGAAAAATCCAGTTTTTACATCAAACGGGTGAGAAGGATTTTAATCCTGTCAAAGAGACTTACCGTTTGAGAGGATTTAAAGGCTCCGTGATACCCTTTGCATATGAGATGGCTGATGCTTATGCAGTGGCAGACCTTATTATCTCAAGGGCGGGCGCAACTACACTTGCTGAATTAACGGCATGCGGAAAAGCTGCGATCCTTGTGCCGTATCCATATGCAGCAGGCAATCACCAGGAAGCCAATGCAAGAAAACTCTGGGATATGGGCGCAGCGCAAATGTTGCTTGACAGGGACCTTAACGGGAAAACACTGTCCGACCTTATTAAATACATGATTGAGGACCCTGATGCCATTGGAGAAATGGAGAGGGCCAGCAAGTCTATCGGCAGTTGCGACGCAACAGGGAAAATTATCGAACTTATCATAGGGCTTTTAAAAAAGACAGGACACAGAGCGCAGGACACAGAGCACAGACATGAGATGAACAGGAAAATTAATTGAGACAGTTGTCAGGGTGCAGGGTGCAGGAAAGACCTAGCCTGTTTTTTTCTGCCCCATGAAATTATTTAAACAACGGAGAATGATTTTAATATATGTACAAAAGATTTGAAAGAGTGCACTTTGTAGGTATCGGGGGTATCGGCATGAGCGGTATTGCCGAGGTGCTGAATAATCTCGGGTATGAAGTCGACGGCTCGGATTTAAAAGAGTCGGAGACAACTATGCGATTAAGGGAACTGGGAATCAATATCAATATAGGGCATAAAGAAGAGAATATTAAAAATGCGGATGTTGTAGTTATATCTTCAGCGGTTTCTTCCGGTAACCCGGAAGTGGAGGCTGCAAGGAAGCTCTCAATCCCGGTC
>DRDE01000201.1 GCA_011040095.1 Nitrospirota bacterium | reverse complement strand
TTAACTATCATACGAATATAGTTAAACTTCAATGAAAAAAGCAGAGGTGGATTATGAGCTTTGTGTTAACTGCAATAATAATGTTTGTATTCTGGATGCTCCTGTCCGGTGAGTTCTCCTTCATCCTCATTTTGTCGGGTATCATATCGAGCCTCCTGGTCTCATACTGGTCACACGACCTTTTGATAGGGAATGCAGATATAAAACCGGAAGCAGCAAGGGTTGTCAGGTTTATCAAATACCTGCCATGGCTTTTGTGGCAAATTGTCCTCTCAAACATTGATCTGGTATACCTCACATTGCATCCTGAGTTGCCTATAGACCCCAGGATGATCAGTTTTAAAAACGAATATAAAACCGATATGGGAAAAGTCACTCTTGCCAACTCCATTACCCTGACCCCCGGCACAGTAACCATAGAGGTGAACAACGAAGAATTTATTGTCCATGCCATATCTGAAGAATCCGCAAAAAGCCTTATTTCAGGTGAAATGCAAGCGAGGGTCATGAAGATAGAGGGGGAAGATAATGTTTGATGCAGCGGCAGCCGTTATAGTCCTTGCCGCTATCCTGGTTCTCTACAGGGCCATCAAGGGGCCCAGGATATATGACCGGGTGCTTGCAGTGAATGTAATAGGCACAAAGACCGTGGTATTGCTTGCATTAACAGGGTTTATTTATGAGCGTCCCCAGTTCCTTGACATCGCCCTCGTCTACGCCCTTATGAACTTTATTGCCACCATAGCATTTCTTAAATACAGAGAAACCGGGGGGCTGGACTAAAGAAGTTGACAGTTGACAGTTATCGGTTTTAACCGTGAACCGTAAACTGATAACTGTGAACGGTTACAAAATTACATTATGGACATTAGAATAATCATAACAGGCATTTTACTGGCTCTCGGTTGTTTTTTCATTGTTGTAGCCTCCATAGGGATTGTCAGGTTTCCTGATTTTTATTCGAGAATGCACCCCGCGGGGAAAGCCGATACCCTCGGTCAGTTTCTTGTTCTTTCAGGTCTGATGGTATATGAGGGATTTTCCCTTGTAAGTATCAAGCTCCTTATAATAATTATTTTTATCTTTATCGTAAATCCTACGGCAACACACGCATTAGCAAAGGCCGCTTATTTGTCGGGCGTGAAACCCTGGGAAAGAGAAGAAAGAAAAAGCGAATGATCGACTTTATCCTCCTGTTTTTTCTTGTAGTCTGCGCAATCGCGGCAGTCCGTATGAAAGACCTGCTCAGCGCGATCATCATACTCGGGGCATACAGTCTTGTAATGGCTGTTGTATGGACGAGGATGAATGCCGTTGATGTTGCCTTTACAGAGGCTTCGGTCGGTGCAGGGATTACGTCCGTACTGCTGCTGGCGGCATTGAGCAGGACACAAAGGGGAGAGGATGACAGAAGACGGCGGACAGAAGACAGAAGGCATGACGCTGAAGACACAAGACAGGACATGGAAGACAGGAGAAGGGGGGCGGAGGAGAGAAGACGGAAGACGGAATTCAGTACCCGGACAAAAAAAACCGGGATATCCGCTCACTCGTTACTATCATTAATTGTAGTCATTGTGACCGGCGCAGTACTGGTATACGGCACTATCGACATGCCGGACTACGGCGACCCTGATGCGCCTGCCAACCTTCATGTGGCGCCAAGGTATATAGAGAGATCATACAAGGATACAGGTGCGGAAAATTTCGTCACTGCCGTACTGGCGAGCTACAGGGGTTATGATACGCTCGGAGAAACTACGGTTATATTCACTGCAGGTATATGCGTTATCCTGCTTCTGAGAAGAAAGAGAGAGCAATGAAAGAACGCATAGCCGGAGAAAACATAATCAGGAAGGTAATTGCAAGGCTGCTTATCCCTTTTATACAGCTCTACGGCCTTTATGTTATAGCCCACGGCGAAATCGGCCCCGGCGGCGGATTTCAGGGCGGTGTTATTTTAGGCGCAAGCATGATCCTTTATGTAATCGCATTCGGCATGGAGGAAGGAAGAAAGAGAATGTCCCGCAAAATAAACGACCTTTTAAGCTCAACAGGGGTCCTGATATACGGAGGGATAGGCCTGCTCTGCATTTTGGCAGGCGGGGCATATCTCGAATACGACATACTCCTGCCCGGCTCGCCCGGGCTTGGAAGCCATCTCGGTATTTATGGCATTGAAATAGGCGTCGGCATTACGGTTGCCGCTGTGATGATAACCATATTTTTTGAAACAGCGAGGCGGGACAATGATTGAGTTTATTGCAGGAAAATACAACTACTGGATATATATAACCCTGATGATGGTCGGTTTTTATGCAATGATAGCCAGGGGAAACCTGATAAAAAAAATTATAGGTATGAATATCTTTCAGACGGCAATTTTCCTTTTCTATATATCTGTTGCAAAGGTAAAAGACGGAACCGCCCCGATATTGTGGGACAAGGCCGTCATCTATGACAACCCGCTTCCGCATGTCCTTATCCTTACGGCTATTGTTGTTTCGGTCAGCACAACCGCAGTCGCCCTGGCCCTGGTTATAAGAATTTATAAGGAATACGGCACAATGGAAGAAGACACGATACTGGGGATGACGGAAAACAGGGAACGGACCGGCGGGAACTGATGAATATAGCAGAGCACCTTCCTGTCCTTGTCATTGTAATCCCGCTGATATCAGCGGTTATAATTCCGCTTGCAGGCAGGGCAAACAGTCAAAATAGCTGGTATATCACTGTGGCTGTAACTTTCTCCTGCTTCTTGATTTCTTCTTCACTTTTAAATACGGTAATGAATACAGGCCGGATAAGCTATTGGCTCGGGGGATGGGAGCCGCCGTGGGGCATTGAGTATGTAATAGATTACCTTAACGGCTTTGTCCTTGTTGTTGTTTCATTTATCCTCTTCATTGTTTCGCTGTATGCGAGGAAAAGCATTGAGATGGAGATCGATGAAGACAAAACAACAACCTTCTATTCCATATACCTGCTCTTTGCTGCAGGGCTTATGGGGATAATCAACACAGGCGATATATTCAATCTCTACGTATTTATAGAGATTTCGTCTCTCGCGGGCTATGCCTTAATCGCAGCCGGAAGAAAAAGGGAGGCGCTTATGGCAAGTTATAATTACCTGATACTCGGCACAATTGCCGCCACATTCATCCTTCTCGGCATAGGCTACCTGTACATGGCAACAGGCACTCTCAACATGGCTGATTTAAGAGAGAAACTGCCCGCGCTTTACAGCTCAAAGGTTGTGCTGACGGCATTTGCATTTTTCACAGTGGGACTGAGCCTGAAGCTTGCGTTGTTCCCCCTGCATATCTGGCTCCCCAATGCATATTCCTACTCCCCCTCGGTTGTGGGCGCGGCAATGGCTGCAACCGCCACAAAGGTCGGCGCTTATGTCATGTTAAGAATCATGTTTACGGTGTTCAGGGTGGACTTTGATCCCGAGGCAG
>DRDE01000200.1 GCA_011040095.1 Nitrospirota bacterium | reverse complement strand
GAAATATGTTTGTCGATTCCCGGCTTGATGATTAATCTGTCAATGACAATATCTATGTCATGTCTTTTATACCTGTTTAATTTTATTTCCTTAGTGATATCAACCATTTCACCGTCTATTCGCGCCCGTATGATGCCCTTTTTCCTGGCTTCATACAGCTCTTTTTTATATTCTCCTTTCCTGCCGGTTACAATCGGTGAAAGCACCTGGATGCGCGTCTTACGGGGTAACGCAGTAACGGAATCGATTATCTGCTGAATCCCCTGGGTTGTTATAGACGTTCCGCATTTATAACAGGACTGCCTGCCGATTCTCGTATATGCGACCCTCAGATAATCATATATTTCCGTGACTGTCCCGACCGTGGAACGCAGGTTCTTTGCCGTGGTCTTTTGCTCTATCGCAATGGAGGGGGAAAGCCCTTCTATCGAATCCACATCCGGCTTTTGCAGTTGTTCAAGAAACTGTCTTGCATAAGCGGAAAGGCTTTCAATATAACGCCTCTGACCTTCTGCATAGATTGTGTCAAATGCAAGAGATGACTTGCCCGAACCCGAGGGGCCGGTAATGACCACAAGGCTGTCGCGTGGTATTACGACATCTATATTTTTAAGATTATGGGCCCTCGCACCTTTAATAACTATACTGTCAAGCATATAATCGTCCTTAAACCGAAAGATTTTTTTTACTATAACTTATTAAAGTGACAGGATTCAAATCAAGGTTAAACAATGAAAAATAAAGTCGTTATCTTGACAAGAACAAGGGAAAAACATCATAATTAACGAATTATCTCTAAAATGGAGGAGCATCTATATGAAAAGAAGAAACTACTTGTTTACATCCGAATCCGTAACCGAGGGGCACCCTGATAAGATCGCCGACCAGATATCCGATGCGATACTCGACACCATAATAGCTGATGACAAGAATGCCAGAGTAGCCTGTGAAACACTGCTTACTACAGGACTTGCCTTTGTTGCGGGCGAGATAACCACCACCTGTTATGCCGACATCCCCACAATAATAAGAGAAACTATCAGGGATATAGGATATACAAGGGCCAAGTACGGGTTTGACTACGAAACATGCGCGGTAATTACCTCTATTCATGAGCAATCCGGTGATATTGCCCAGGGTGTTGATACAGGAGGCGCGGGTGACCAGGGTTTAATGTTCGGCTTTGCGTGCGACGAGACCCCGGAACTGATGCCCATGCCTATAATGCTTGCACACCAGCTTGCCATGAGGCTAACGGAAGTTAGGAAGAAAGATGTCCTCGGATATTTAAGACCCGACGGCAAAACACAGGTAACTATTGAATATAAAGATGGGAAACCTCATAGAATCGATACGATTGTTATTTCTTCCCAGCACAGTCCCGACATAACATTGAAGGAGATGAAAGAGGATATCATAGAAAAGGTTATTAAGCCGGTGGTTCCCAAGAAACTCTTGGATGAAGAGAATATTACCTATCATATCAATCCTACCGGCAGATTTGTCATCGGCGGTCCGCAGGGTGATACCGGTCTGACAGGGAGAAAAATAATTGTTGACAGTTACGGTGGTGTCGGAAGCCACGGCGGAGGATGTTTTTCAGGCAAAGATCCTTCAAAGGTTGACCGTTCAGCGTCATACATGGCGAGATATGTGGCAAAAAACATTGTTGCCGCGGGTTTTGCCACCAGGGCTGAGGTCCAGGTTGCTTATGCAATAGGTATCCCTGAACCTGTTTCAATACTCGTGAATACTTTTAAAACAGGCACAATCCCTGAAAGAGATATTGAGGCAATTATCAGAAAGATTTTTGATCTTACCCCTGCAGGGATAATCAAGAAACTGGACCTGAGAAGGCCGATTTTCAAGAAAACCGCCGCCTACGGCCATTTCGGCAGGAGCGAGCCTGAATTTACATGGGAAAAGACCGATATGACGGACACACTGAAAAAAGCAGCCAAAGGGAAATAAGTATTTTTGTGCAATTTTCAAGGCTTAAGTGACTTATATTCTTTGACCCCGGCGCTTAAAAGGCAAGTAAAGTCCTCACAAATCCGAAACGCCTTTCCCGATGAGCAGGATATCTCCGGCAATCACTTGTCGATTGCATTAATAAGCGGCTTGTCGTTTACCGTGATCCCTTCTTACCGATTATTTTTAAGTTGAAAACATGAAGACCGGGTTTAGTATAAAATACATACCGTACAGCAAGGGCTTATCAGGCAGGAATTCTGTTGATAAATAAATCTTGGCATATAAGTAAAAAAAGGAGGCAAACGATATGACAACAACGGTTGCAGAGAAAACAACAAAGGATTTTAAAGTAGCTGATATCAACCTGGCGGAATGGGGCAGGAAAGAGATAGATATAGCTGAAAAGGAGATGCCGGGCCTGATGTCTATAAGAAAAAAATATGCGCCTGAAAAACCATTGGAGGGTGTAAGGGTTTCCGGCTCACTCCATATGACCATTCAGACCGCCGTGCTCATTGAAACTCTCGTTGACCTGGGAGCGGATGTCAGGTGGGCAAGCTGCAATATATTTTCAACACAGGATCATGCGGCAGCGGCAATTGCAGCCACAGGCGTGCCTGTTTTTGCCTGGAAGGGTGAAACCCTTGAAGAATACTGGTGGTGTACCAATAAGGCATTAACTTTCCCCGGGGGCATGGGTCCCCAGTTAATTGTTGATGACGGTGGAGATGCCACATTGGTAATTCACCGGGGATATGATGCGGAAAACGATCCTTCCATCCTTGATGAGCCTACGGATAATAAGGAATTACAGATCATCAACAATCTCCTGAAGTCCCTGTTGAGTGAAGACAACCAGAAGTGGCGCCGGATAGTAAAGGAATGGAAAGGCGTCAGTGAAGAAACCACAACAGGCGTTCACAGACTCTATGAAATGATGAAGAACGGGACACTGCTGATTCCTGCAATCAATGTAAATGATTCAGTGACCAAATCGAAGTTTGATAATCTCTACGGCTGCAGGGAATCATTGGCCGACGGCATCAAGAGGGCCACGGACGTTATGATTGCAGGGAAGGTAGCAGTGGTCTGCGGCTACGGAGACGTGGGAAAGGGATGCGCCCACTCTTTGAAAGAATTCGGCGCAAGGGTAATTGTAACTGAAATAGACCCGATTTGCGCCTTGCAGGCCGCTATGGAAGGTTATGAGGTAACCACAATAGAAGACACCCTTGGTAAAGGTGATATCTATGTAACGACTACCGGGAACATGGACATTATTGCGATTGAGCATATGGCCGGGATGAAAGACCAGGCAATTGTCTGTAACATCGGGCATTTTGATAATGAGATACAGGTAACCAAATTAAACGACTACCCGGGCATCACGAAGATCAACATCAAGCCGCAGGTTGATAAATACGTATTTCCTGAAGGACATTCTATTTTCCTGCTTGCTGAAGGGCGACTGGTGAATCTCGGCTGCGCTACAGGGCACCCCTCTTTTGTAATGTCAAACAGTTTTGCCAACCAGGCGCTTGCGCAAATGGATCTCTGGAAAAACAGGGACATATATGAAAAGAAGGTTTACCGGCTTTCCAAGGAATTGGACGAGGAAGTTGCCAGGCTCCATTTAGAGAAGATAGGGGTTAAATTGACTAAGCTGACCCAGGAGCAGGCTGACTATATCGGGGTTCCTGTTGAAGGCCCTTACAAACCGGAACATTACAGGTATTAATTGGAGCCTGTTTTATAAACAGCTTTTTTTATTGACTTTACTACCCTGCGGTCTCTGCCGCAGGGTAGTTCGCTCTTTCTGCCGGATTATGATAATTTTATGCTACTGTAAGCATAATCGATGAGTTTATTGCCTGGTTTTTCTTTAATATTGTATTATCCATCATGAGTAAAGAAAAGATTATAGATAAAGCAAGAGTTAAAGACATTGTCTCAGACCTGAAGAAAAAGGGCAGGAAGATTGTCTTTACCAACGGCTGTTTTGATCTCCTGCATGTCGGGCATATCCGTTATCTGGCTGAAGCAAAGAAACTGGGTGACATTCTTTTCATAGGACTGAATGCGGATAAATCGGTATCGCTTATCAAACCCGGCAGGCCGGTAATTGCTGAAAAAGAACGGGCGGAAGTTTTGTCTGCATTAGAAATGGTTGATTACATTGCGCTCTTTAGTGAGGATACCCCGTACGAGCTTATCAAAGAAGTTCAGCCTGATGTTCTTGTCAAGGGGGCGGACTGGCAGATTAAAGATATTGTCGGCAATGATATTGTTAAAGATGTCCGCGCAATCCCGCTTGTTGAAGGTAAATCAACGAGTAAGATAATCGAAAAGATTCAAAAATCAGGCAATTAAAGGAAGATCATGAACATGGAAAAAAGGCAATAGTTCAGCCATCAGCTTTCAGCCTTAAAATAAATAATCAGCTCCCAAAGGCGGCTGTAAGCATAGATGATTCTGAAACCTTAGTGTTTTTTCGTCGATAATATTATTTTACCGAGAGTTGATGGCTGATAGCTGAACGCTTACGAAAAAAGTTAATGCTCACCCATTTTCTTCATCCAGTTGTATGATCTGATCCCGTGCACTGTCTCTACGAGTTTGTTCCCCAGGATGCCCATCATTATCTTCATCGGGTAATAGTTGAATTTATTGAGATATGTGAAAGTAACGCGGCGAAATTTTTCAGCATAGACAAGTTCCGGGCATATATGTTTTTGCAGTAGTTTTAAATAAATATCCGCTGATGCATCCCGGGTTTTTTTGATGCCCCTCCTGTTTTCCATAACCTCAAGTATTGCCTGCGAAGCAAGTTCGGCGCTTCGCTGCGCATAAAAAATCCCTTCGCCAAGCAGCGGGTCTGCAAACCCGGCTGCATCTCCGAGGAGCATTACATTCCTGAATGCCGGGGAAGGCAGGAAGCTGCCGTAGGGCAATACATAGCTGAATATTTTTTCTTCCTGTGCATCCGGGAAATCTATTGCCGACAGGAAATTGCGAAAGGCCGTGAGCATCTTTTTTTTGTTTCTTTTTTTCAGCGCGCATATCCCGATTTTCAATCTCTCCCTGTCAGGAAATATCCATGCATATCCCCAGTCGATAAAGCCGAAATAAAGGATGGTATGGTTGATCTGTTTTTTGATTGTCTCCCTGCGGGGAAAGATTTCAAGGGCTGCCGCTATGTTCCCGGTCCAGTCGTCCCTGCCGAACAGATCCACGGGGAAGCTCCTCCTTATGCGGCTGTTGACCCCGTCCGCGCCGATGATAACATCTGCTGTAAACTTGCGTCCGGACACGGTGGTCACCGCACTCTTCAGGACGTCAAGAGACATTACACCGTCACCTTCGACGAGACCGGCTCCCGCATCCCGCGCTTTCTCCAGGAAATAATGATCGTAACGTTTCCTGTCAACGAACATGAATGGAAACTTCATGGTTCTTTGAGCTATCAAGGTTTGTCTGTTGAAGATTTCATAGCAGAAGGATTCATAGTTTATAATATTTTTTTCTTTAAGAGATGTTGCTGTCTCACCGAATACCCTTTCCAGGAGTTTGACGGTTTTATATGTTATTAAACCACCGCAGAGTTTTCCCCTCGGGAAGGCGCTTTTGTCAATTATCAATACCCTGAGACCGGCCCTGCTTAGAAGATATCCGGCAGTTGAGCCGGCAGGCCCGCCTCCGGCTATTATTACATTGTATCGGGATGAATCATGATTCATCTGATTCAGGAGATTACTGTCCTAATAATATTGATCCGCCGTTGAAAAATGCCCCTGCAACCGAGGCTGTCATGAGGCAGGCAAGGGTTGCCGCTAAAAGCGCCCTTGGCCCCACTGACCCGCATCAGCTTTGTGAAGATTTTTGCAAAAATTTTCACAAGCCATGACATGATCCCGGCATAGTATAAAACAGCCATGAGACTCGCAAAGAATATTATTTGCAGGATGCATCCCCAGATAATTAAGCGCCAGTTGATAACTCTCCTGTTAGTGGAAAACGCCCAGGCAAATGCCATTAAAACAAATATGCCTGCAAAGCTTACGAGGTTATACATGGTTTCCTCTTTCGTAATGGTGGCGCTTTTCAAAACGCCTCAAACTATATCGCAATAATTCTACCAAATACAATACACAAATGTAAAAAAAGAAATCTAAAGAAATGAACCCCACCCACCCGCACACTCTACATTGCACCGCCCGCTTGGGCGGGCTGCGTTTGTTGGGTTTGCACCGTTCCGCCTCCCTGTCGCTCGGCTTCACTGCACCGCTCGCTTGGTCGCTCGCTCATTTGTCCCGACTTGGCGTCGGGACGGACAGGCTTGGTCGCCTGTCCTTTCGATCAACACCTACGAGCTTTGCCCCTCATTGTCGGGACTGCGTCCTCTTTATCCCAGATTCCGCAATTGCGGAATTTTTGGGGCCTGTCCCATTGGTGCAAAGCAACTTTACGGGAAATCGAGACTATGCTGTGCTATGTCGAAGTACAAAAACCTGTCCTGAATTTGTTGAAGGATTCTTTTTTATTTTATACTGAGTTTAGACTTCGACCGAGCTCAGTCGAGGGCTCGAAGTATTTTTTTAATATGGGCGGCGGGGAATAAACCCAATAAAGAAAATTTAAATAGGAGTCACATCTAAGCCTTGCTGAGTAAGGAATTACACAGCAAGGCTTAGATGTGAATTTTATCCATATCCCCTTGCCCACCCAGGCTGTCAAGACTTATCTGTCAAAGTCCTTGCTAAAAATGGCAACGCCATTGCCAGCTAAGACTTGCCAGCCCCTTCTGTCCCCCCAGTGGACGCCCTGAAATATCGGTATTCCCTGCATTTCAAAAGCTTAAACAGCCAAGCCTTCGAAAAGCAGGGTATGGATTTACCCATTTCACCCCCTAACCCCCTCAAGGGGACTTAAGTGGAAAGCCCTTCATGTGAGAAGCTCAAACGACAAAGCCTCTCACAAAAAGGGCAATCTATTCATATCACCCCACCCACCAATTATGACCCTCTAAAATTGAGGATAAACAGATGTTATTTTGTATGGTAAGAGCAGAGGTTGTACTGTTATAGACCTTTTTCTTTTAACAAGCTAACATCCTATGCGGGGCATTGCCCCGTAAAGGTGTGTTCCGCCATCCTCCCAGCATTTGGCATGCCCAAGGCGCAGCCCGTCGGTCTTCGCTTGCCTGTGCTCGCCACCTGCCCCCCCTTAACGGCAGGATGTTTTACCCCATCTTTATTAGACACTCTTCAGCATCCCGCGTCAAATCACTTTAACCCTTTCAGGATTCAAGTCATTCTCCGCTAAAAGTAAAGCCTCTTTGTTCCACAAATGAGCCTGTTTTTTGATAGTTACATAACTTTACTTCCACTATATAACAAAAACTTTATTTTTGCCTTTGTTGACACAAGAATAGAAAATTATTTATTATTTTAATTGCCCACAGTAATTTTACATGCTTTAAAAGGGTAAAATGAAAAACGATACAGAAAATATTATAAGATCATATTTAGGGTTGAAACATCACTTGGTAGGGATAAAATTTTATCACGAAGATGTCCAGGGAGAAAAACTTCCAAAATCAGCCAGATTCTGCCCTTTTCATCCTCAGATATTAAGTGGAGAGACTTATATTATCAAAGAAGATGATCTTGACTGCCCGACAGGGGAACTGGTCATGGGTCTCAGGCAGTCAAAGTACGCGCATATTGAACCTAGCATCAAAGAAAAGTTCAAGGCTGTTCGTATAGGTCCTGTTGAAGATGCCGATGTCGTACTTTTTCTTGTCAATGCAGACCAGGCAATGAACCTCTCTATCCTGCTTGTCGGTATCTCAGCCGAATTTAAGGGTGAGTTGGCGATCTGCGGGGAGGCTGTGGCAAAGGTCTACCTTGAACAGCAGCCAAACATAAGCATGCTCTGTAACGGGGCGCGCATGTTCGGAGGGTTTTCAAAAAATGATATGGTCGTCGGCATGCCATACTCCATAATGATTGACCTTGCTGAAAAAATAAAGTCGCTTACAAAGTCCGGCGGCGCTCTTTGCGGCTGTCAGGTAACGGATATTCCGGCAGACATAATAAGAAGTTTTAAGGAGATAGGATTTAAAAAGGGTACAGATTACTTTTTCGGCAAGATCAAGGGACACAACGTCCGCATATACCTGAACAAGGATTCACAGGGCAGGTTCAACCTGATAACCATATATCTCCCGGTTAAGGGAGAGTTAAAGACAAAAGTTGAAGAGCCCTTCAAGACAAAGAAGAGGGGGGACTGGACAGATATCTATACAATCCTGAACCCCCGGACAGTGGGGATAAATCTTTATTCCTCGGAGAATCTGAAAGAGGCGCTGACACTGCTTACTGAAAAGGCGATGGGATTAGATGATGAGTAAGATGACTAAATACGAAAAATTTTTAGAGTCAGGCGATAATAAATACAAGGATTTTCTGGTGATAAGCCCTCTGATGAGAGGAGGCATAATCCCCACGGAAGTCAGGCTTAAGGCGCAGGACTGGATGGATGTCGGATATATCAACTGCTACACATGCATTGACGGCCGCTCATCCTTTCTCAACAATCCGCCTGTTAAAGAATTTTTGCAGAGTGTGGCAGAATTTTTCGGAGGAGACTCTGCGGAGCATACATTTGGCTGCCGCGCCGCGCAGTTCAGCGTGATGAAGGCGGTATCAGGCCTGGTCAAGAGCGGTGAATTTGCCAACATGATAGTTGCCGATTCCTTAAGCCACTACAGCACCAATATAGCTGCAGAGATGAATAGCCTTGAGGTGACAGAGGTCCCGCATACCGGCTACCCTGAATACCTGATAGACCCGGAGCATTACGATGAGAAGATCGAGGAGGTTAAGGAGAAGACAGGCAAACTTCCCGCGCTTGTCATGGCGACCCATGCAGACCCGTATCAGGGGAATATCGCGCCCGTTAAGGAGATAGGAGAGATCTGCAGCCGGCATGAGGTTCCCTATATGATCAACGCCGCTTATTCAGCAGGGGTGCAGCCCATAGATATGCGGGAGATGAAGGCGGATTTTCTTACGGTCTCTGCCCACAAATCAATGGCAAGCATCGCTCCTCTGGGTTTTCTTGTGACGAACTTTGTCTGGAAGAAGGAGGTCTTTGCCATGTCTCAGGACAGGCCTGACTGGTCCGGCAGGGTCTTTGGCAAGAAGATACCCAATATCTTTGGCTGCAGTATCGGGGGGCTGCCGCTCATCAGCAGTATGCTCTCTTTTCCTTATGTTAAAGAGAGGGTATTGAGATGGGATGAGGAGAAGGATAAGATCAACAGCTTTATCCGTGAGATGGAGGACATTGGGGATATAATGCTACTGGGACAGAGGCCCCATGAGCACCATCTTTTGAGCTTTGAGACCCCTGTTCTGGATGAGATCGCTGAAACACACAGAAAAAAAGGTTTCTTCCTTGCCGAGGAGTTGAAGAAGTGCAGAATAGTTGGGATTCACAAGGGAAAGACAAAAAATATCAAGCTCTCGGTCTATGGCATGACCGATGATGAAAGAGGAAAGATCCTTGAGACCTTTTTTGATATTATCAAAAAGGGCAAACCCTCTTAGGAGTTACTGTGGATAAACCTGTTATCGAACTCTTTTACTCTCCTCTCTGCCCGACCTGCCCGCAGGCAAAGGATATAGCACGCGAGGTGGCAGAGGCAGAGGGCGTCTTCCTTGAGGAGATAAATGTGCTCTCTGATGAAGGCAGAAGGAGAAGTGAATCATACAATATTAAAGGTGTGCCTTATATCGTCTTAAACGGCAGGCGGCATATATCCGGGGTCCCTTCCAGGGAGAGGCTTGAAAGCTCTCTGAGAGAATCAATGGAGAGCGCTTAATGAGGCTTCTCCTTATCCACGCAGACAGTTTTTCATTCAGAGCAACCGAGAGGGCGCCGCATACACCATCTACAGGCACAGAAGATGAGAGCGCCTCTGTCTCAGACTGTCTTGTTGTTTTTACCGCTGTTGAAAAGGGTGATGCTGAAAATGCCGGAGAGACGGTTGCTAATGCAAAGACCGAGATAAATAAACTCTGCGATGAACTTAAAGCGGAAAGAGTGGTGCTCTACCCCTACACCCATCTGTCAAGCAACCTCTCCACCCCTCTGCAGGCTATTGAGGTGCTGAAGAAACTAAAAGATGCCCTGTCGCCGGTTGACGTAACAGCGGCACCTTTCGGCTGGTACAAGGCCTTTGATATTAAGTGCAAAGGGCACCCGCGCAGCGAATCACTGAGGGAGATCACACCTTTTAATGTGGCAAAGGAGAGGGCAAAGAAGTCTCCGGGCAAAGCGCATCCTGTTGCAAGTTTGAACCAGCGTTTCCGTGAGATCTTCCTGAACCTTGGCTTTAACGAGATCATCAACCCTTCAATTATTCAGGATACCGAGATATACAAGCAATACGGCCCTGAAGCTCCACTTATACTGGACAGGGTATTTTATCTTGCAGGGCTTCCAAGGCCGGACATCGGGATCAGCCAGTCAGCGATAGAGCAGATAAGAGCGCTTGTCCCCGGCTTTGACAAAAAAGAGACCCTTGAGCAGATATTCAGGGATTACAAGAAGGGCGGGATTGAGAGCGACGATTTTATCGAAGAACTGGTCAGGCAAACAGGTATAAAGGAAGAGATTGCGATCAGAATTATTGATGAAGTCTTTCCGGGGCTCAAGAATCTGACACCGGAGCCTTATAATAAGACCTTACGCTCTCATATGACCTCGTTGTGGTTCCCCCTGCTTGAAAATGCTCAGAAGCACAGACCGATCCCTCTCAGGCTCTTTTCGATCGGTCCCCGTTTCCGCAAAGAGCAGAGAGAGGATGCAAGCCACCTCTTTGAGAGCACAAGCGCATCAATTGTTATCATGGATGATAATTTCACTCTTGAAGACGGGGAAAAACTTACTACTAATATCCTCAAGGGTCTTGGCATTGATGAGTGCGAGTTCAGGCTTAAAGAGGTGACCAGCAATTATTATGAACACGGCACGGATACAGAGGTCTTTGTAAAGATAGGCGGCAAGGACATGGAGATAGCAAATATCGGGTTTTATTCTAAAAATGCCCTTGCAAATTATAATCTCCGGCACCGTGTATTTAACCTCGGGTTTGGTGTCGAGAGGATAGCAATGGCTTATGAAAAGGCGATTGATATGCGGGCTTTTGTATACCCGTTGCTGTTTGAGCCTGAAGCTCCTACCGACGAAGATATTGCAAGTAATCTGCGACCCGAAAGAGAGCCCTCTTCAGAAGAAGGTAAAGTAATCGCTGAAAAGCTGATCAAGACCGCAATGGACAATAAAGATAAAATTGGACCTGTTGAATTCCTTGCCTATGAAGGGGATCTTTTAGATGTAAATATAAAAGTTTTTGTTTATAACTGGGATGAAGGGAAACCTATGCTCAGTTTCGCCGCTTTGAATAATATTTTTGTTTATGACGGCAACACTTACGGCATACCGTTAAACCAGTCCAACCTGCCGCCTCAAGCGAAAGAAGTCATAGATAGGGGGATCAATTCCAATATTACGTTTCTGGATCTTGTAATGAAAGGGGCAGCCGCAGAACTGGAACTTGCTGTTCAAGAGGAGAAGGAAGAATATAATACAAGATTCAGGATTATCAAACACCCCTCTGAAATTAATTTAAACATTCCTTCATGGATATACAATTTTATAGAGTCACACCACAAAACCATCAGGATAAAAGGACCGCTTTTTTTCGGGATAAGGGCGGAAATCTCGAAAGAATGAAACTGATACAGCATAAGATGAAAATCCTTATATTTGTCGGTTCTTCTGGGTTTATGGTGGGATTTTTCATTACTTATTAGTAGAATTAAAGCATGAAAGATATTCGATTGTATGAACAGATTCTGGAAATTGAGAGACCTTGGCAAGTTGAACGAGTCAGCCTTAATAAGGAAAGGAAGGAGCTGGAAGTTGAAATAACATTTAAAGTAAGGTTCTGGGCCTGTCCTGAATGTCAGGAACGCATGCATATACATGGATATAGGAGACGCCGCTGGCGTCATCTTGATAGTTGTCAGTTCAAGACAATAATTAAATGTGATGTACCGAGGGTAAGATGTGATGTTCACGGCACTCAGGTGGTTCAAGTTCCCTGGGCATCTAAAAGGAGTCGATTCAGCCTTCTTTTTGAACGTTTTGCAATTGATGTTTTGCAAGAATGTTGTATATCAGCATCCTGTGATCTGTTGCGTATTAGCTGGGATGAGGCTGACGGCATCAAACAACGAGCAGTTAAAAGAGGTCTTTCCCTAAAAGATGCTAAGGTTTGCCCGTATCTTGGTGTAGATGAAAAGAGTTTTGGACG
>DRDE01000199.1 GCA_011040095.1 Nitrospirota bacterium | reverse complement strand
GCTAAATTAGCTGAATATCTCAAGCTGTTTCCCGTTGTGGTCATTGTGGGGCCGCGGCAATCCGGGAAGACCACCTTTGCAAAGATGGAACTGTCTGAATGGAGATATTTTGATATGGAGAAGCCTTCTGATTACGGCAGGGTCTCGGCTGATATAGAGTTTTTCCTCAGAGAGTACGGCGAGTATTGCATAATAGATGAGGCGCAGACATTGCCCGAACTCTTTCCGGCTTTGAGGAGCTATGTTGACCGAAAGAGGTCCCGGAAGGGCCGCATCGTCCTGCTCGGTTCGGTCAATCCGCTGCTTGTAAAAAAGATATCCGAAACCCTTGCCGGCAGAGTGGGGTTTATCGAGATACATCCCTTCAGTTATTCCGAAGCCAATGCCCTCAAAAAAATGAAGGTGGAGAAATTCTGGCTGACCGGCGGTTATCCGGAACCGCTTTTATGGAATGAAAACGACCGGATTATCTGGATGGAACAGTACGTGAAAACATTTGTAGAGCGGGACGTCTTCGCTTTATTAAAAACATCTCTCTCCTCTCAGCAGCAGATCAGGTTATTAACGATGATAGCGCACTTTCATGGAAGGCTCTGGAATGCATCTCAGACAGCGTCGGCATTCGGGGTCAGTTATCACACTGTTAACCGTTATGTGGAATTAATGGAAACTTATTTTCTTATTGACAGGGTTGTCCCCTATTATCAAAATGTGGGCAAGCGGCTGGTAAAGAGCCATAAAATCTATTTCCGTGACACGGGGCTGCTTCATTATTTATTAAACATTTCATCTATTGAGGCTTTAAGAACCTCGCCGTACAGGGGCTTTAGCTTTGAAGGATTTGTGATAGAACAACTAAAGCGCAAATATATGCAAGAGTCATCAGGCCGTACCGGATTTTATTTTTACAGAACATCTCAGGGCGATGAAATAGACTTTCTTGTTCATGACAGGAAGGGGTTGCATGCTTATGAAATTAAGACATCGACCACTATAGACCAGGGGGATTTAAAAGGCTTTAAAAGAAGCCTGGAACAGTTGCAACTGAGGAAGGGAACGGTGGTATATTTCGGAAGGGAAGATTTTCAGCTCGACAGGCAGATTGAAGTCAAGACAATAAACAATCTACTTTAAACAAAAGAGAAGATCACTGTTATGGAGAACGGCCGTATAGCGCTTGAAGATTCCGCTGACAGGCTTCTTTCAAATGAAGAAGTGAAAAAAGCCTATCTCGGATTGTAGATAGTGGGGAACAGAGCCGTTTAATTTTCTGAAAAATTTACTTGACTTTTCAAATGGGAAGTTCAAATCTTTTTTTTATTCAAAGGTTTAATGCAAAACATATAGCGCTACGAAGGTCTATAAGCTTATCATTAGACAGGGTTGTAATTAATGTTCCAATTTTTGCTTTTGAAACTGTCTGAATATGATCGCAGTTAATAGCACAATCACTCTTCATGCCATCCTCACGGGACAACAAGACTTCGCTTGGTATGTCTCTGATTGTTGATGTTATCGGTGCTACGGTGACCTCGCCTAAATACTCCAATATACTATTTCTTGTCAATATCACTACCGGACGTTTTTTGTCAGGACTCTTGAACTTATACCACCTTACTTCTCCCATTTTCATTAATCACCCCATTCTTGCTCTGATTCCCAAACACCGAATTCCGTTTTACCAACCGGATAACTCTCATAACCTCTTTTATGTTTTTTTTCAAGCACGCTTATATTAACTTGTTTAATAGCCTCTCGTAAGGCTTTGCGAGCAAATGCAGAACGGGTTGTTTTTAATTTTTTTGCAAGCTTATCTACGGCTTCTACCAGGTCATCATCTAATGTCATCTGAATGGTTCTCATAAGCACCTCCATTTAATGTGGATACTTATAGCTATAATAACCCACATTATGTGCGATGTCAAATAATATTGATAATTAGATGATTTTTTGAGATAACGATTTGGGTGAGTCCGTGGGGTCAGGTCTTTTATCGTGACAAAAGTAAAAAAAGGCATAGAGAAAAAAGAAGATATAAACTACAATATTTGTCATATGCCTAATCCGGGACATTATGTTGGTTACAGATTGCGGCTCTGCTATTTCTCACACGCTCAGATTTAAAAAAGAAAAGAATAATTAAAAGATAATCATTTGATGGAGTGGAATGCGAACCAGCAAAGACTTTTTTTTGACTTCAAATGGATTCAGGATTGTGAATCGTCTATTATACACTTTGAAGTGCTTCAGGTTCGCATCCCTCATCATGTTGTTGGATGTAAATAATAGGCTGGATTCGATTCCCAGTCGAACTCGATCAACCAGTTTGAGAAAGGAGAATTAATGGAACGTAAATTCAATTTATATCATCTGGCAAATCGTGTTTCAAGAGCTTTGGGCTCACCCCTTGCACGAATTAAGGAACTATGTTGCAGAATTAGGTTTTCAAGTGTCAGCATACATTTGATACATGCTCTTATTACCTGCAATATCAGCTATCGAACTGGGTGATCAGGTCGAGCCTATTATTTTATTACCGATAAATGTCAGCTACTTGTATAATAGATTATAAAAACAGGGGGTAACAATGAAATATAAGCTGACAGCAATTATTGAGAGAGAAGGGGATGGCTATACTGCACTTTGCCCGGAGACAGATATTGCAAGCCAGGGTGATACTATTGAGGATGCACGTGATAATCTCAAAGAAGCATTGGAACTATTTTTTGAGACAGCTTCTTCCGAGGAAATAAACAGTAGATTTATCGGGGACATTTTTGTGACACAGGTCGAGGTCGCCGTTGGGTAAACTGCGTATCCTTTCAGGAAGAGATGTATGTGCGATTTTAGAAAAGCATGGTTTTAATGAAGTACGGAGAAGAGGCAGCCATATAGTAATGCAGAAGAAGCAGTCTATAGGTACCATTACCGTTCCTGTTCCAGATCATCGGGAGATTAGAATTGGTACTTTACTGTCCATCATTCGGCAATCTGGTATCCCTCGAACTGAATTTGAATCATGAAACACGCAATCGGATAAGCGCCTGTAAGAAAGTAAGTCAAGAGAAAACACTCCTCCTTCAGCAAGAAATTCCTTTTTTTCTCACCAGGCGATTACGTATTGAATTTGAGGGAGCAGTCTATCCTGTTACCGCCAAAGGTAACGAACGGAAAAACATCTTTTTTTCAAAAACTGACTACAAAAAGTTTTTAGAATATCCGGCTGAAGCAAAGAAAAAGTTAAATATTAATGTTCACGGCTACGTGGAAGATTAAAAACTATATCAAACGTTGGAGTTGGGAAGTGGTATTTTTTTCAGGATTAAAAACATTGACAGCTTCGCCCTTTGAGGCTTTTATCAATCTTTCATC
>DRDE01000198.1 GCA_011040095.1 Nitrospirota bacterium | reverse complement strand
GTGAAGTTCTCCTGGCTTTAAGCATAGTGAAGGTAGCCGCCCTGGTTGCAAAATTCGGCATGGAAGAGACGATGATGCGGTTTGTCCCTCTTTATATTGTCCGGGAAGATTATGCGCGGTTAAAGGGGACTATATATTTTGCCCTGAAGTTTTGCCTTTTGCTTTCAATCTTCATAGCATCTCTTATATGGTTTTTTTCAGGATTTATCTCAAGGGACGTTTTTCATTCAGACGGGCTCCTGAAATTATTGCCGTTTGTTGCCGTAGCCCTGCCTGTCAACGTGTTTCATGAAGTGACAGGGGGTATTTTAAAGGGCTACAAGGATACTTTCAGGGCGCTGCTGCCGCAGTTTTTTGTCTCTCCTTTTTTGAGACTGGTTATTTTTCTGCTTTTATCCATCAAAGGCGGCTCCCCTTTATATGCAGTGGCTGCATTCCTTACAGGAGAAATCATTTCAATGTTTCTGTCAATAATGTTTCTGCATAAGAAAGCCGGCCGGATCAGGACCGCAGAGCGGAAAAGTGAATATCAAAAGACCCTGAAGGTTGCATTTACCATGATATCCACAGGTGTCAGTGTATTCCTGTTTACCAATACCGACTTATGGATACTCGGCATGTTTGCTTCCACAGAGGCCGTAGGCATTTACGGGGTCACGGCAAAGCTCGTTACATTGGTTGTTTTTTCACTGGGCGCGCTGTCCGCTATTATTCCCCCTTTAATATCATCAATGTACACATCCGGCAACCTCAATGAACTGGAAAGGGTGGTCAGGAAGAGCAGCCGCTGGATACTCAGCACGGCAGTGCCGATAATACTGGTATTGATACTTGAAGGAAATTTCATCCTGAAGTATTTCTTCGGAGAGAAATTCACGGCCGGCTATGCAGCCCTGCTGATCCTGTCTGTCGGGCAGCTGATAAATGCGGGATGCGGTCTGGTGGGGTATTTACTGCAGATGACGGGCGGGCATAAAAGATATATGAGGATTGCTGTTTTCTGGGGAATTGTCAATGTTATCCTGAACATTATTCTGGTGCCCCGTATGGGTATTATCGGCGCGGCCCTCTCAACGGCATTCTGCCTTGCCATGGTAAATATTGTGGCTATGTTTGAGGTATACAGGAAATTCCGGGTGCTGACCCTCGCTGAAGGGCTGAAATTCGATATTATATTTGCCGCTGTTGTCGGCGGCCTTTATTTTTTATGCAGGTATAATAACTTTGCTTTGGGCAACCATATTCTTTTAGCCGGCTCCCTTACGGTTTATATCTGGAAGTCGATGGCCGGAAACGACATCCCGTGGCGCCTTTTGTTCCCGGGATATAAAAGCAGGTAAAAAGAGGTTGTAAGTTTTGTTAAACTTAAGAGATATGAAATTCAAAAGAGAATATTTAATTTTAGTTTGCATTCTTCTTGGAGGCCTGTTTGTCAGGGCGCTCAGGTTCGGGGATGTAGCTGTCGGAATGGATGTTGTGGCCTTCTCGCGGCTTGGGAAGAACCTGGTAGAGAGCGGCAGATATGTCTTTGGCGAAAATTTTAATTTCGGTGTTTTCTTCCCCCCCGGATATGCCGCATCTATCGGCGCAATAAATTTATTCATTAATGATCTTTTCTTTTCAGCCAGGTTAGTGTCTTTGATCTCAAGCATTATAACCATCTTCCTCTTTTATATAATCGGCGAAAAACTCTATAACAAAGAGGCCGGCCTGTTTGCCGCTTTTGCTTATGCGGCTTATCCATTGACGATTATACTCTCTGTGTACGGCAATTCGGATGCCCTGTTTTTCTGTCTCCTGTTTCTTTCCATTTACCTGTTTATGGTATCGGCTGAAAGGGATGACTTGTCTATCCATACTTTACTTGGAATTTCTATTGCCGCAGCCTATCTCACAAGACCGGAAGGCATATTTTTATTGTTATTGCCCTTTCTCAGGATGACGGGTTTTTTTGGAGGCAGACCGGTTGTAAACAGAAGGAGCCTGCTGAACGTTGTTGCCATGCTTTCAATTTTTATTTTAATTATATCGCCTTACCTGCTGCTTCTCAAGGACTATTCCGGGAAGTTCACATTATCCGGGAAGAACAATGTCGCTGTCCTGCTTGCGCAGTTAAGCGGCGACAAGGGCTACCATGAAATTGTCAATGCGCCCGACAACCTCTATGATAAAAAAGCGTTCTCCCTGAACAAAGAAAAAACCGGGTTGCCGCTCTGGGACAGGAATATGCAGCTCTCTCTTTTTAAAGATTATATATTAAAGGATCCTTTGAATTTCATAAAAGGCTACCAGAAAAAAATCATGGAGGAGATAAAAATCCTGATCAAGTTGTTGATGCCGCTCATGCTGCCTTTGCTTTTCGCTGTCTTTAACAGGGATTTGTTCCTGGAAAAAAAGAGGTTGATATTTATCCTGTACCCGTTATTATTTTTCCTGATGTACCCCGTATTTATTATCGTAGAGAGACAGATATTGCTCATTGTCGTGTTTCTTATACTGTTTTCTTCCGGCGGTTTTGCAAACGCCGGGCATGCTGTTTCCGGGATTCTGGATTATTACGGCATCAGGGAAAACAGGGTTACTTCATTGCTGGGGAAAAACATTAAATATATAATTGTTATAATATTGATATTAAGCAGCCTATCATATCTTGAATATTCGAGTTTCAGCGATGTCCCTGACCCTGTTGAACATGAAAGGGCCGGTTATTTCTTGAAAAATAATGTCTCATCGGAATATGAAAAACTTAATGTCATGTCAAGGAAACCTGTTGTCAGCTTTTTCAGTGATGCAAGGTTTACCATCTTGCCGTATGCCAACAGCGCGGATGTGATTAATTATGCAAAATTGCAGGGTGTGGATTACATTGTCATTGATGAGAGGTTGTTGAGCAAATGGGACTTTTACAACGAGCTTATTCAAATGGATAAATATTCGGATGATGTCACGCTTGCTTATGAAGACAGAACCGGCAAATTAATCAGGTTGTTTAAGGTCAGGAAATAAATATGAGCGAGAAATTATCAAAATCCGCAATTTCAGAAAAAATCCTGGGCAAAAAAGTTCTGGTCATCGGACTTGATGGCGCGTCCAAAAGAATCATTGACAGGATGGTCAGTCAAAAAAAACTGCCTTTGATTGAAAAATTAATCAATACAGGCAGCTATTACCATTCTTCCCACTCATTCAAGCCCTGTGCTTCGCCGGTAATCTGGACAAGTATATCCACGGGCAAGAAACCTGAAAAACACGGGGTTAAGGGTTTTTATGATAACAGCTATTCTTTAACCGCAAAAAGAATCTGGGAGATATTCAATGTTCTGGGTTTCCCGGTGGGGGCTATGGGCCATTTTCTTACCTGGCCGCCTGAAAGGCTGGATAACTCATTCATAATTCCGGCCATACTGGCATTGGGCAAGGAATGCTATCCGGAGAAATACGGCTTTCTCTGGGAATTGACTCATGATGCGGAAAACGAGAAAAAGATCAGCCCCCGGAGGATGCTGAGATATTTATCGGAATGTTACGGGAATGGAGTTAAATTATCTACATTATTGCAGGCCGGGCTTGGGTTCGCTAAAAAGAGATTTCCCCTCCTGGAAGACCTGGATAAATTTTCCTGTATATCTTCCATCAGCATGAGGACCAAGTTTTACAGGGATGTGTTTATTGATTTATACAGGACGATCAAACCCCGATACGCCTATTTTCATATACATTTATTAGATACATACTCCCATCAATACTGGCAATATATGGAGCCGGAACCATTTGAAAATATACCGGAGGCTGATGTGAAGCGGTACGGCCAAAAGATATATAATGCTTACCGTAATGCCGACCGCATAATTGAGGATATTGTTAATTCCGTTGATCCCGACACACTGATAGTGGTTGTTTCGGATCACGGTTTTAAGGCAATGCCCGGAACAGAACATTGGTCCGACAAATTCACCATCAGGTCACAGAAATTTACGGACCTGGACAGCAGGGGGGAGATGTATATAAGTATTATAATCCCGACAGTTCATGTAATCATACGCAATGCCACCCCGGAAAAGCATGACTACTACAGGAAGTTTCTGCATTCAATTGAAATCCTCGAAGACAGGAAACCGTTGTTCCGGGTTGAAGTGCTTGAACGCGGGAGCTATCTGCTGAAGTTTAACAGGGAAATTGACGAAATATCCGGCAAACATATTACGGCTGACGGGAAATCTTACCCGGTTGAAGAATTTCTGATGACCGTGCAGGAATATACCCCAGGGGTGCATGATGAAAAAGACGGCATCCTGATTTTAAGCGGGCCTGATGTCAAACAGGGCGGATACCGGGAATATCCGGTCAGTGTTTTCGATATTGTTCCCACTATCCTGGCGCTCTGTAATTTACCGGTTGGAAGGGATATGGACGGCAGCGTAATCACGGACGCAATTGAAGATAACTTTCTGCAAACATATCCTGTTCAATATATCGATACTTATGAAAATCTCCGGACACAGGAAAAGGATGACGGCAAAAAGGACTTCAGTGATGAAGAGGCCGCAAGTTTAAAAGAGCAACTGAAGAACCTGGGCTACTTTTAAAGGCCATATCCCGGAAAGCGGAAAAGGTCGGCTTTCAGCTTTAAAATAAATAATTATTTAACCCGTTTATAAAGATGACCTCTTTATGATATCCACGGCTTTTGTTTTAATGCCGAGTTTGTTAAGAGGCTTCAGGTCATAAGTTGCCGATACAAAAGTATAATTATCCAGTTGATATTTCTTTAAAAAATAATCCGTTCCTTCCTCCAGCGTCCCCGGTTTAACAGCGACAAAATAAATAAACACATATTCCCTGTCCCCGGTTGTTACCTTATAGTCTTCTCTTCCTATCTTGACGGCTTTGTAGGAAGGCGCTGAACGCATGATCTCAAAGATGACATGGGGGTTGTGGAAGTAGCCTAAAACAACAATTCTATCTTCATTAATATCGGTTATCTCTTTTGCAGCGGAACGAAACTTTGCCATTCTTTCTTCGAGCAGGGCATGGCTCTTAAACAGGTTCCCGCTGGGTCTCAGTATGGAGGATGAAGGTGAGGTTGCAAAAAAATTGCCTATGATAAGCAGCCCTGTCAGCGCAATCACATATTTCGGGGCCTTCTCATAAAATAATATGACGATTATTACCAGAACCGGCAGAATCATGATCATGTTATGTCTTGCGTTATTGCCGATCATAATCAGCCAGAAAAGTATCGGGGCTGCG
>DRDE01000197.1 GCA_011040095.1 Nitrospirota bacterium | reverse complement strand
CCGAATTGTTTAAAAGAAGGATGTAAGAGCCAAAGGCTCTGGGGGCACGGATATGTAGAGATATATTTTGACGGCTATAACACCCCCATATGTTTAAGGCGATACCGGTGCCATGACTGCGGCTGTGTATATACGATAAGGCCGGTTTATTTCGCAAAACAACAGCGGCAAAGGATAGAGCGAAGTCTGTGCTGTTATGAGTAAATATTAGCATTTGATATATGATTTTTCAATAAACAAAACAATATTGACTTTGTGCGCACATTGGATTATATTTATAATATGGACTTTGCATTTAATAATGAGAAAAATAATCAACTATTTAAAGAACGTGGTGTGACGTTTTATAATGTTATCGATTCTATAAATGAAAAAGGCATTTTACTGAATTTTGATCATCCGAATAAAGAAAAGTATCCTGATCAAAAGGTATTAGTTATAGATATCGATGGGTACGCTTATTGTGTGCCATACGTGATTAAGAAAAATAAATGTTTTTTGAAAACGATATTTCCGAGTAGAAAGTTTAAATATTTAATTAAGGGAGACAAAAATGGATAGATATAAAGTTAATAAAGTTGATAAAGAAGAAAAAGAACTTTTAGACGCTATTGATAAAACAGATGTTAAAAAAATAAAGAAACCTGATCTTGAAGAGCAAAAGTTATTTAAAATAGCTGCAAAGAATTTTATAAAAAAAGAAACTAAAATGAATATAAGAATTGATCCGTTTGAACTGGAGAAAATAAAAGAAAGAGCACGGAAAGAGGGCCTTAAGTATTCTACGTTAGTAAAAAGTGTAATACATAAATATCTAACCGGTCAACTTGTAGAAAAAAATAAAAAAGCAGGATAACAGAAATCAAAGATGCCTGCCGAACAGTTACAATGAATTTTATTTAAAAAACATAAAAGAACTTTTTATCATCTGCCAGTTGAATTGCATTTTTCCGGCATCCGATGCACAGTCTGAAAACTGCTACCTTTCTGTCTTTGCCTGTTATATTCTCTATCTGTTTCAGGAATCTTTTAAATGAATGCCTTTCAATCTCCACAGCAAAAACTGATTTCTGAATCCTTACCCCCTTATTTTCAAGAAACCGCGCAAGTTTTGCCCGTATGCTATTGCTCTCAATATCGTATGCTACAACACATGTCATATCAGTCTATTTTCAAAGGTTTATAAGGTATTCCGAGTTTTAATGTCCTCTTTAAATTGTCCGCAATTTCGTCAAGATAACGGTTGCAGCTCATTTTACTGCCGCCGTGGTATGAAAACTGCGCAGCCATTGTGACTTCAAACCTGTGAATATATTTTCTGAATCCATCCCCCATTAATCTGCAAAAGTTTGTCTTTTGTCTTTTTTCAATGCTGAAATCTCTCTCCTTTATTTCTCCTAAGTGTATTAATGAAAGCGCTATCCTCTCTGCAATATGCCTTAATTCTTCCATTAAATCAGAAGCGAGAGCTGCATGAGTCCCTCTGCCTTTGTAAAAAAAGCCTGTCCTTACACTGAAACCTTTATCTCTAAGCACAGCGGCAAGCCGGTTATAAAGCAATGTATATCCAAAGGAAAGCATAACATTAACGGGTCCACTTTAGGTTCTTCATGGAGAAATAAAGCCTTGAAGAGAAAGTTCTTTCCTATATGGCAGACTTTATCATTAAATGTCTCGTAATAGATGAAGTCGTTTTTTTTCAGTTTTGAAAGGTCTTCATGCCACTCGTCAATTTCCTTATCATTCTGATCACGTCCACCTAAATATACATAGCTTTTAAGTTTTTCTTTTGAGTAAAAGTTTTCTTTCCTGATGATGCCTTCTATGGCCTTCCCATTCTTCACATAAAATCTGTGTTTGTATTTCTCGCCCTTCGGATTTTTCAGATCCATACCGTAACTGTAAGTGCCATGATAGTAAAGTTCACGGTCAAAATCTGTATCATTAGGTGGTTCCACAAGTGGAGGTTTATGTTTTTTCTTTCTGTATTCATCATGGATTAATTTTACTTTCACGAACTCAATGTCTGTAGAGGTTTCAGGCAAATCTGTAACAGTTCAGCCCTTACTTCTAACGGCTGAACATCATTGAAAATTCTAAAATGCAAAGTGAAAATATCAAAATAATGAGATATTTTCTTAATAATTTTGCATTTTTCAATTTAAAATTTTCATTTTTCATTGAAGTTCAGACATATCTTCAAATGGCTGAACTATTACGCAAATCTTTATTTGAATAGAACTCTTTTACCGGTTGTATCTTGACATACCTTGATCCGTCATCCTGTTCTCTTATCTCAAGAATAATCCCCGGCTTTGAACTCCAGTCCATTGCCACCCTGTATCGTTTGTATCTTCCCGGATAAGGATACTGACCGGACTCGTAATTACGGTGTTTCTCCTTTTTCGTATTCACCCTGTAACATGCACCCATCAGGTTGGCATAGGCGTTTGCAATGGCTGACTTCACAGTGAACGGGCTTATGGCAGGGCGGTTGCCGATCATCAGCCACCTGCGGTTGTAGCCTGCATAGTCAGTGTCTTTGTCTTTTTTAGGGCAGCTTGGTTCGGCAGCATAATCAATACACGGGTTCAGGGCAAGGGGAGTCAGCGCCTTCCACTCTATCTCAAAGGCGATGTCGCACTTGTCAGGCAGAAGACGGTCGTGGAACTGTTCAGGCTTTTTCCTGACGGTCTCTCTTTCAGCAAAGTCATAGGGGAAAACAGCATTTCCGTTATACACACCCCGTCGATTCCGGGGATCAGTCATTTTCTTCCGTGTCTCTTTCTTGATCCCGTATTTACGCTCACCTAATTCATCGAAAGAAGTATATTTTGTCTGTGGTCTGTTTTTTTTCTTTTTATTCTTTCCCATTGTCTCTGTCACCGGGGATTGTTATAAAAAAATGCAGTCTCCTTTTCGGCACAATAACTTCAACGGATTGAAGTTCACCATCGCCAAACAGTCTCGCCCCATCAGCTATCGGCCTGCGGGGAAGCGTGTTCACTTTGCGATAATAACACTTATAACCATCCGGCTTTTCGTTTTCTTTAATGTTCGTATGAAGCGACCAGCGCTGGACAAGAAATCCCCTGTCCTCCCGCTCAATGGAAATCTCTTTGTAAACACCGCCCTCATGCCTCCATAGATCAACCTCCATGAGATAGCCTTCTACTCCGTTTACAGAGGAGCTTCCATTCAAAATGTCTTCCAGTTTCAGCCCGTTTAACAGCTTGTCATTAATCCTGAGTTCAGTATTTGAAAAGGCAAGATAACCGTCATCCCAACTCTCGAGGTCGGTGTCATCAATACTGAACTTCATTGTATATGTGACAAAACCATCTTTATAGTCATTGTTCTTCATCCCTCTGAACTCCTGAATTCCTTTAATTGCCATGAAGCCACACAGACTTGTCCCGTGCATGTTGAGGATGCCCCGAGCCTGTGCCAGCCGGGCGGGGCAGCGCTGTCAGCCTTCATCTCATTGAGAACACATTCGATTTCGCTGATAAGTTCTTCCGGTACCGATCCATCGCGTGAACAGTCAATGAGTATCTCAATATTAAATGTTCCCTTCTTCAGATATTCCTCAAG
Organism: Nitrospirota bacterium; assembly: GCA_011040095.1. Taxonomy (GTDB): domain Bacteria; phylum Nitrospirota; class Thermodesulfovibrionia; order UBA6902; family UBA6902; genus BMS3ABIN06. The sequence goes on along the minus strand of DRDE01000197.1, from coordinate 10,854 downwards.
AAACATGTTTACATTCTGCATTGAGTGTTCACAGAGCTGTATCCTCCGGAGGTTCTCTGTCTCCGCTCCAAGAACTTCTGCATCCAGCACCGCTACAATCCCTCCCCTGTCAGTGCATCCAAACCATTTGCACCTTTTGCAAGGACAATCAGGACTCTTCTTCGCCCTGCTGTTATTCTTTCCGTATGCCTCACATTCGCTGCATGTGTATTTATCAGATGGATTACTGCATATGTCCTCTCCCATGGTTCTCAACTTTCTCTCTATTTGCACAGAGAGCAATGCCTGGCGGACCGCCTTGCCGGTAATAACATGACATGTTTTAACCTGATCATCAGCATCAATCTTTATCCGCCTGAAGACAAATTTATCCGGGTATTCCTCATACTCCGCAAGATAGGGATAGCCCGAATGGATCGCAAGAAGCTGACCGTCAAGTATTGAAGCATTTACGGTTATTTTCTTCCAGGGCTTAATTATCTTAGGTTTAATTTTCGTAAGCGTTCACAAACCATCCCCTGAGTTGATCCGATGTAATGTGCTTCAGGGTCTCGATGTTCTGGTAACTGCCGGGCTCAATGGGTTTGTTTCTGAAGTTGACGAGCGCCTCAAGATAATAAATAAACTCAGAGTCACACTTATCGGTATCTTTATATTCAATTGCGATATCCTCTTCCCACTCCAGTTCCATCTCGCCCCTGCCGTAACCCCTTGAGCGGAAAGCGCCGAATCCGCTCAGAAGCTGTGCGGATTCTTCTACAAGTTTCTTTGCATTATCAAGTCCGGTTCTGTTATCGAAATATCCAAGATACACCTCTGCCTCAAGTTTTTTACCCTCAAGATATGACATCTCAAGACTGACCAGCATGTGTTTCTTTGCAGTGCGTTTGTCTTCCTCTATCTCTATCCGCGGCTTGATGTCAAAGATATTTCCTGAGGCAGCACCATCATTCACTACAAGGTCTGATATGTAAAGACGTGAAGGCCGGGGATGAAGATTCCTGTCACTTTCCTCCCCCCCTCTTCCGAAGACCTCTGCTATAAGATCATCTTTAACTGATGAATCCAGACTTTTCAGCCATCCTGCCGACATCTTCAGGTCACCGTGTATCTGGGTGTCGGGAAAGACAGGCAGTCCCCTTTTATCCTTGAGGTGAGGATAGTAACCGAATGAACCCTTCTCTCCCCCGGAGGTAAACCAGTAGCCCTTTGCAGCGACCCTCAGGGTTCCTTTAGCAAGAAAAAGTTTATTCTCCATCTTCGTCTCTCCCCTTATAGAGGGTTAGCAATTCGAGCATTGTGGCTATTCCCGGAATGTTCAATTTCCCATCCACCTGCCTGAATTCTTTTTCGTTTCTGATTATATCCATCTCCATTATGAAAATTCGTAATTCATTATTCGCTTTATAAGAATCCGTTCATTGTTTGAACTGTAAACGGTAAACCCTCTGCTTATCATTCCGATATACAAGCACAAAAGGCAAGCCGGGATATTCAGGAACGTTATCAAACTCAACTCCCTTCATAAGAGGGTCTTCATATCCTTCTTCCACCAGGAGATAAACAGGTCGGTTTAGAGACATAACGTACTGCTTTACTTCAGCGCTTTGGGGGTTTTTGAAAAATTGTTTCCTGATCTTTACACGTTCCTCATACTCCGGAAGCAGGTAGGCATATACGTCTTTAATAACAAACAGACTCCTTTCAGAAAGAGCCACCGGCCTGTAACTGAATATCTGGGCAATGGTAATTCCGCCTGGAGCATATGGAGTAGCATAGTAGTTCAGCAGCAAAAGCGCATCCGGTGGGGTATTATCACGTATCCATGTATACGCTTCGTTTCGTGACTTATCCCGGGCGAAAACTACATATCTTCCGTTGAAGGCATATGTGGTGTCCCGGAACCACGGGGAACAGATATAAGCTGCTTCGGTTATAACCGGCGTTGCAAGCAGAAAGACCGTAATACAAGCCGTCACCCCCCTCTTTAACCATATATTGGAGAATAACGGCAAAATATATGCCAGTGAGAACACGAAAAGAAAGGCAAAAAAGAATGAAAGAATGAAGCTGAATTTTGCGCTGTTAGACCAGTTCAGCCGCAAAAAGACCGATAAAAGCAGGCATATCAGGGTTCCCGACAGCAAGAACAGGAACCTCCTTGAAAAGGCGAAACGTTTAAACGCAAACCAGAAACCGGCTATGATAAGCGGTGAAGGCAGCAGGAAGACAATGAGATTTCTGATTGTCTGGACGTTTAAATAAATAAACTTGAACTCACCGACACTCCGGCCTGCTGTGACAACACTATTGCCGCCTGAAATAAGACTTAAGTAGGGCACTGTGATTACTGCGGCTATTGCGCATGGGACTATCAACCTGAAACTCTCCCCGAATTTATCACGGTAACTGCCGTTGTTTGTCAAAAACAGCACACCGGCCCACACCGGAACCAGAAGCAGGGGAATGATTAAGAAAAATGCATAGGTAACGGCAAGCGCTACAAGAACCGGCGCAAGGAGCGCCGTGTATATTTTCCTGTGGACACTTTTTATTTTTTCTTCCTGTAAGAGCAGCAGAATGAGAAACAAGGCAAAAACAAAGCAGATGCCGACCGGCATGTTATTGGCATTATAGAATTTGTTCATGAAAAATAATCTTGTATCAAGATATGATACGCCCCACACCCAGCTTGTCAGGAGATTCAGGGGCGCCGAGGCTGTGTTCTGCACAGGAGGGAAACTGCCTGAAAACAGGTTCCAGGCATAAAAAATTCCTGCATCAGACCTCATTAAACCAATGAGCGCCAGCGCTGCAAGGTAGCAATACCCTTCCGGGATGTCGAATGATTTTGCAGAGCGGTAAACTATACAAAAAATAAAAAAAAGAGACATAACATTAAAGGTTGAGAAAACCCGGAGAGGATGGAAATTCGCCGGAAAAGAAATGGCGGCCACCAATGCGTGATATCCCCATTGATAACCGATTGCAGCGCCCCCCATCCCGGGATTTTCAGGAGGGAAAAAACCGTTAAATATTCGTGTTACCATCGAGAGATGATGAAAGCCGTGGGCTGATATGGCAATCCTTTCGGAAATAACGGGTATACTGAAAGCAAGGGTCGCCAGGAATGCAATGATTATAAACCTGATCTCCCTACCCGAAAGACTTATAGTCAAAGGAGGCGATTTCTTGTATTTAATGACATGGAACAATAAAATGAAACCGGTTATTCCATATATTATGTATGCTATGAATTTTACATGGACTCCAATATACAGCAGACCTAATGTTAAAAGACCGCTTATCCCCACGGAAACGGGAAAAGACAGGATCATATCTTCGATCTTCAGAGCATCTTTTTTGATGAGAGCAAAGAGGGTAAGGCCTGGGAGGTAACATATGCTGAAAAAAATACCGGCAATTTTGAGGGGTTGAAACCCCGCTAATACCAGGGCAGCGGTTATAATGTATAAAATTATCAACACTTTTTATAGTAACACCCGGAAACCTGCAAGCTCAAATTCAGACACAATCAGGGGCGGGTGTCGATCCCGATCTCAAAAACCCCGGCATTCGGGACATGGATTGTTTTGTAGAGATTCAGTCTCTTCTTTGCGCGCCAAAGCAATAAAACCCTGATTACGGCAACATGCGTGACTACCACAATGTTCCGGCTGCTCCCATACCGGTATATATTCCGAATACCTGTTAAAACCCGCTCCAGCAGCTCGCTCAGCGTTTCCCTTCCCAACAATTCAAGCTCTGCCGGCCTGTCCTTCCATATGCTCCACTCCATAGGATACATCCGGGCAACATTGTTTTCAGACAAACCTTCCCACGGTCCTAATTCCATTTCGCGAAATGCGTCGTCAAGCAGAACATTTTTCCTGATTTTCCTGCCAATGATTTCCGCTGTCTGAAGCGCCCTTTTGACAGGACTTGAATATAAGGCATGCGCATTGAGGCCCTTCAGCTTCTCCGCAGTTTCTCTTGCCTGGATTACTCCTCTTGCGGTCAGCTCTTCCGGACTTTTCCCCGCATATATTTTTTTTACATTCGAAGGGATTTCTCCATGCCTGACCATCAATAAATTCATATAGACAATATCCTGTCCTGCCGGACTGCCCTACAAAGACTTGCGGAGGTACTGCATCAGCATATGAACCACTATCATATGTACATCTTCAACTTTCTGCATGTCGTCAATGGCTGCCACAAAGGGCAGATCAACCATCTGAGCCAGCCTGCCTCCGTCAAAGCCGCTCAACCCGATGGTCACGGCGTCCTTTTCCTTTGCATAAGAGACTGCAAGGAGGACATTTTCAGAATTGCCGCTGCCCGAAATACCGATGACAATGTCTCCGGGCTGGAGAAGATTTTTGAGTTGTTCAATAAAGATATTATTATATGAAAGGTCATTGGCATAGGCTAAGATAGTCGGCATGTTATCATTCAGGCAGATGACCTTGAACTTTTTTTCCAGGCCGTAACAGCAGCCCTTATTTATGTCACAGGCAAAATGGGATGCCGTAGACCCGCTGCCGCCATTCCCCATTATAAATACCTGTTTCTCCTTGTCGTAAGCAGACATCAGCGCCTGTCCGATTTCTTCAAATCGCTCATGCGGAAAGATATCGAGCAGCTCTTTTAATTGATCCAGGTAATCAAAACTGAATTTTTGTTCCATTTCATTTTCCGTATAAGGCTTACTTGGTTGAATACCTTCTTACATTGAAGATGATCCTGCTGCCGAATGAATCCAGCATAAAAGGAAGCTCCCGGTAATCGCTTAAGGCGGACCTGACCTTGTCCTGTTTAGCTTTCGGTACATACATCAAAAGAAACCCCCCGCCTCCTGCGCCGCATATCTTGCCGCCGAGAGCTCCCGCATCCATTGCCTTCTGATACATGTCATCAATCTCGTCATTTGAGATGGCGCCTACCAGGGATTTTTTTAAAAGCCAGTTTTCATGCAGGAGTTTCCCGAGCTTGTTGAATTTAGAGGATTTCAGGAATTCTTCCAGCTTCGGCACGAAATTTTTCATTTCCCTTAAAACCTGCCTTTTGTCTTCAGTGTTCTGTTCCTGTTTTTTGAGAATGTTATCTGCTTTTCTTGTCTTGTTCGTATAGAACAAAAGGAGCCTGGAGCCAAGTATCAGGAGATTTATATTTAAAACAGGCGTCCTGGATACTGATACGGATTCATCCGGATGAAAAATTATTTTATTCAACCCCCCATAAGCCGCAATATACTGATCCTGTTTGCCTATAGGTTTTTTGCAGATATCAATCTCGATCTCACAGGCTTCTTTTGCGATCTGCTCTAATGTAACCTGAACGCCGGCATAATTGTACAGGGCATTTAAAAGTCCTACCGTAACACTGCTTGAGGACCCCAGACCCGAGCCTTCGGAAGGCACATCAGCCAGGGTGGTTATCTCCACCCCTCTCTCTATGCCGACCTTTTTCATTGCTTCCCGCACCAGCTCATGCCTGATCTCCGGGACTTCATCCACAATTTCCTTGATGCTGTAGTTTATGTATATTTTTTCATCAAACCGCTCTTTAACTATCACATAAACGTACTTATCAATAGCGGAACTGAGGACCATTCCGTCTTCGGATCGATAGAAGGACTTCAGGTCAGTGCCGCCGCCTACAAAACTTATTCTCAGCGGAGTCTGAGAAATAATCATTTCTCAAGCCCTTTTAATTCATAAAACATTTAAATTAATCCTCCTGAGTTTAATTTACGGCTGAATTTTATTTTACCATTTTTTACATCCTTTTCCGCCTGTATTAATTTCTCAGGGGCGCCGATATCCAGCAGGTAATCATCCATAATATATCCTGCGGCATTCCCGGCAACACGGTGAAGCACATCGCGGCCGAGATCAAAGACATCTTGATCAGGAAAAAGATCCATTAATCCCGGGCCGCCTATCATAATTCCGGCAAACGCCATATCCGAAGCAGGATTTTCAGGTTTTTCAATAAAAGAGACTACAGAGAAATCTTTCTCCAGTTCAACAATCCCGCATTCACCGGGGTTCGGCGCTTTAAAAACCGCCAATGTAATCTCCTTTTCTTTTTCCTTATGAAATTCCAGCATCTTTCCCAGGTTTATATTCGTCAGGTTATCCGCATAAAATATAAAAAAAGATTCTTCCCCTTCCACAAAATCCCGGTTCTTTTTGATTGTTCCACCGCTTCCGAGAAGAGTCTCTTCATATACTAACTTAACCTTAAAACCCTTCAAATTATTATTTATATAATCTTCCACCTTTCCGGCAAGATGCGAGGTGTTAATAAGAACCTCATCTATCCCGTAAAGCTCAAACAGATCAAACCAGTACTCTATCAGGGGTTTCCCGCAGATCGGAACAAGGCACTTGGGGGTATGGAAAGTCAGTGGTTGCAGGCGTGTGCCTTTGCCGGCGGCAAGCAGAAATGCCTTCATTGTCTACAACAGTTGACAGTTATCAGTTTACGGTTCCCGGTTTTTAAATGCATTATGTAACGACCGAATTCTTTCCCATTCCTGCCGGACAATACCCTACACCTCTTTTTACATTTAATAACCGTTAACTGTGAACCGTTAACCGTGAACGGTCTTTTATTTTACGGCTCTCACAACACCTTTTTTCATCATTGTCTTTTCCGCGTATTCCAGGATATCATCAATATCGGTCTGGCTTTCAAGATATTCCCGGTATTCATCTATGCTCTCTTCAATGGGGATTTTGGGCTCCCAGCCTAATGATTTGAGTTTGCTTATATCTGAAAATATGTGCCTTGTATCTCCATAGCGGTAATATTTCGCGATAACCGGGTCTATATGCTTGCCAATCACTTTCTGCACCCTGTTGTAAAAATCAATTACCGTATATGCCCTCCCGCCGCCGACATTGAAGCTTTGATAGTCTGCTTTATCATTTTCCAGTACCATGAGGTTGGCATCAACAACATCCCGGTAGTTTATATAGTCTCTTATCTGCATCCCGTCTTCGTAAACAGTCGGCTGCCTGTCAAAATAGAGATGGAGATTAAATATTCTCATTGCGCCTGAATACGCATTATAGAAGGACTGGCGGGGCCCCTGTACAATGGAATAACGAAGGGCTACGGAAGGTATCCCGTACCTTTTGCCCAGGTTGACCGCGATTATCTCCTGGGAGTGTTTGGACATGGCATACTGGTTCTGGGGGTTGATCCTTGTTTCAGGTGTGGGCATATAGTTCATATATTTGCCGCAGTAAGGACAGTGATGCTCCCAGTCCCCTTTTGAAAGCTGTTCTTCGAGGCGAATATCCGGGATAAGCTCTCCATGCTCTTCACACCTGTATAAACCTTCACCTGATACGGCCTGGGAAGATGCAACTATAACTTTTTGTACAGGCAGGTTTTTCTCAACAATGATTTCATAGATAAGCGCCGTGCTTACACTATTAACGTGAAAATATGTACTGAAATCCGGGAGGTAATCCTGGTATGCCGCAAAATGATAGATTGCATCAACCCCCTGCATTGCCTTTTCAAGGGCCGCTTTGTCTCTCACATCACCTAAAATGAATTCCGCCTTTTCAGGAATGTAACCAGGCTTACCCTTCAGGTGAACGGGCTTCTGAAGATTATCTAATATCCGCACTTTGTGCCCTTTTACAAGCAGCATGTCCACAGTATGCGAGCCGATGAATCCGGCGCCGCCGGTAACCAATATATTCATTTTATATTCCTTAAAAACCGTTAACCGTCAACTGTTTTATCAGTCCTTATATCCCTCAGGATTCCTTGAATGCCATTTCCAGGCAGCCTCGACTATCTGCCTGATCTCCGGGTATCCCGGCTTTAAACCGAGAAGTCTATGTGTTCGCTCTGATGAAGCGACCAGAACAGCAGGGTCCCCCGGACGACGATCAGCCTCCCTCACAGGGATCGGCCGGCCGGTAATCTCACGGGCTGCTTCAATTACTTCCTTGACCGAGTATCCCTCGCCGTTTCCGAGGTTCAGTTTCCGCGGGCCCATATCATCCATTCGCCGCAAGGCTTCGACATGAGCCATGGCAAGGTCTTCAACATGTATATAGTCCCGTATGCAGGTCCCGTCTCCGGTGTCATAATCGGTCCCGAAAATATCCACATGCTCTCTTTGACCCAGCGCTGTCTGTAAAACAATAGGGATCAGATGGGTTTCTACAGGATGATGTTCACCGTGTTCGGCAGTGGCTCCTGCTGCATTAAAATAGCGCAGACAGACATAATTCAGGCTGTGAGCTTTATGATACCATTCAAGCATCTGCTCGAACATGAGCTTGGATCTCCCGTAAGCATTGATGGGATTAGTCGGATGGTCTTCTGTTATGGGAGTAAACTCGGGATTGCCGAACAAAGCGGCAGTCGATGAAAAAATAATGCGCTTAACACCGGATTCCCTCATCGCTTCAAGCAGCTCAATGCCTTTTGATACATTGTTTATAAAGTAATCCTGGGGATCTGTCATTGATTTGGAGACAAGAGTTTCTCCGGCCATATGAATAACGGCATCGATATTATGTTCGGCAAAGGTCTTTTTCATAACGTCACGATCTGCAATATCTGCTTTAATAAAAGGAATATCACCTGAAACAGCAGCCCTGTGGCCTTCAACAAGGCTGTCCACTACCACAACATTGAATTGCTCCCGCACTAAAATTTCAACAACGACACTCCCGACGTAACCCGCGCCTCCTGTTACTAACACATTCATCTCTTTTCCCCCGACTTGTCTAATTTATTATGAAAGCGCAGACGGTAAAGTCCGCATAAATCATCATAAGCATCTTTAAATATCTTTGCTTTTGTGTCCGGGTCTTCAACCCAGGTCACCGGTATTTCCACGATCCTGTGGCCCAGCTTTTCACCGTAAAAGAGTAACTCGGTGTCAAAGAACCATTCATTATCTTCAATGTAAGGCAATATCTTCCGGACAACTTCACGGCGTCCGGTCTTGAATCCGCAGTGGGCATCCCGGAAGTGTGTTCCGAGAGCTGTCTTTATAACCACGTTATAACTGCGTGATACGAATTCACGCTTCAGGCATCTTTTTGTGTTGGAATTCTTAGCCAGCCTGTTGCCGACAACAATATCCGCCCCCTGGTTCAGCAGATCAACAGCCCGTATAAGGGCATCCAATGAGGTGGAAAGATCAATGTCCATGTAACTGACAAAGTCGCAATCCGTTTGCTCCCATGCAGTCCGGAGAGCAATTCCACGGCCTTTTCTCGGGATGTGAAGGTATTGCACGAGCGGGTTTTCCGATTCCAGCAAACGGCCTATCTCTCCTGTACTGTCCCGGGAGTTGTTATCCGCAATCACGATTTTCCAGTTATAATTATCATGCTCACGGAGAAAAGATGTAAGTGTTTTTACGCTTTGCCGGAGCGCTTTTTCTTCATTGTAAACCGGAAGTACGACTAATGCCGACGGATGATCTTTCTTTGCATTTCGACCTTGAAGATTTTCTTTGCTTGTCATATGGAATTCTAAATCTGACTAACGATCACGAAGTATTATGAATAGATAGTAAGAATTTGCTTTAGCAACTCTTGATAATATAACAAAAAAAAAGCGTTAATACAACATCGTGAATTGCCCCGGCGCAGGCATTTCAATACACCGCATTTTATTTGAAATAATTTTTCTTGCTTATTATTTGTGAAAGTTCCCGGAACAATTTATCAATAGCCCGTTGATTTAAATGAAAATCTCCTGAACTCACTTTATAATCTTCCATGTTTAAAGATATCCTGTAATGTTCAAACCCCTGGAAGAGTTCTCTCAGGTTATCCTGATATTGCCTGATTGAAGTCTTGTAGTATTTGCCATTCAAAAAATAAACCTTGTCCTCGCCGGGGTCCTGTAATTCCCATGGTCTTTCTTCTTTGAAAATGATAAAGTGTCCATTATTCTGTTCTGTCAGTTCTTTTATTTTATAAAACAGTTTTCGTGTCAAACTGATGCCGTATGTCCGCCTTTCACTCCTTGGTGTCAGTTGATTCCCAGGCCCCATCCTTTCCGACTCTATACCCATAGGCGTTTTTGGGTAACTACTCCACATCTCCTCCCAAGTATCGTCGACTTCTCCCTGATATTGGCTTAAAGGCTGATAATGAGGAGGCAGGACATCTTTTTCCCAGAAATCCTGTCGTGATTCTCCAATGGTTTTCCCTATGTAAGACTTCCAGAGCAGCGACAATTTAAAAAACGGACCCGCCGGTTCCAACCATCCCTCTGTGGGACCTTGAAGTTTACCGTTTTCAAGCCGGAAAGTCGGCTTGATCGAAACATTTCCCCCTGTTGCCGGAAACATATTGTTTTCAATATCATTCCTGGCTGTAAACATCAGCAGCGTTAAATCAGCCCTGTGCTTTTCAAAATATTTCTTAAGCGCCAGATATTGTTGGTCCTGGCCATAACCCATGTCGCCAATGGTGAAGACTTTGACATTAACTCCGTAATTTTGCAGATAGCGCTCTAAACGGCGTTCAGGAATTTGTTCAAAAGGAGATGACGATGCGTAAACTTCGGAATCTCCCACTAAAACAACGACGAAATCATCAGGCGAATAGGCAATCTCCCTGCCCCTGAAACCCAAACTGTTACATTGTCCGGGATTCTTGCTTTTACAATTCAACCAGCCACTGACAGGATGAGGAGGGAAGTCGAGTATTTGTAAAATAACTTCAGAAATAACCATAGCAATGAAAACACCTATGATTAAAGCTGCAAAGGCTTTTAGCTTCTGTTTATTCCTGATCTTCCCGGAATTTTTCATTTCATTGATTTTTTATTTTATTCGCTTTTCATTAGTAT
>DRDE01000196.1 GCA_011040095.1 Nitrospirota bacterium | reverse complement strand
GTGGATTTGGGGGGCATTCTTTGGCCGGCGAGCGCTACTTTCTTGACATCGTGAATTTTGGTGGGATTCAGAAAAAAAACAGCCTCAAATGAGCCTTTTTTAGCCCTCTCCACTGCAATGCCGGGGTCCATTTCATATTCGTAATGATCTATTTTCAGGAGCCTCTCAAACATGAATTTATGAAGCACTGTTACATCGAGTCCTTTCAGACATTCCGGCAGGTCCGCTTCAATGCCCGAGCCGTTAAAGGAGAGCGTATAGTAGGAGCCCGTGTTTGTGAGAAACATCCCGAATGAGTGAGCGTTGTTATGCATTGCCTCCAACATCCGCTCTCTTGCCTGTTCTTCAGACATCCCCTCAGAGCTTATTTTCCGGACATCAAAATATTTATTGATTGCCTCTTTTATTTTTATTTCCGAATCTATCTCAACTATGCGGTGGGTGGGCAGGAGGGTCAAACCCTCATCTTCCATGTTGGAGAGAAACATGAGCGCATAATTAAAAGATTCATAGCCTGTTTTACCCTGGCACTTCTCTTCCATCTCTTTTTTGAATGTAAGCGCTGTTTCATAGCGGTGGTGGCCGTCTGCAATAAAAACATCCTTATCAGCCATTTCCTTTTTTATTGTTTCCATAGAAGATCTGTCGCTGATCCGCCAGAGGCGGTGTGAAAAGCCGTCCCCGTTTCTTGCTTCTATAAATGGTCTCTTTTTCACTATATCCTCAAGGATAGATGATGTAATCTTTTCTTTGCTGCTGTAAAGAGAAAATATTGGACTCGTATTTGCGCTGCAATACCGCAAAACATTTAACCTGTCCGACTTCGGTTTGGAATAGGTCATCTCGTGCGGATGGACTTTGCCTGAGCCGAGTTCCTCGATCTTTACAGCCCCCAGAAAACCCCTTGTCTTTTTTGCCTGTCCGTTAATCTCATAACTTATTTCATAACAATAAAATAAAGGCCCCGGGTCATGTATTAAAACTCCCTCTTCAAGCCAGCCGGATAAATATCCTGCGGCCCTTGTATAGCGGTTTTCATGCTCATTATCATCATCGCCGTCTTTGCCGAAATCAATGCGGATGATGTTATGGGGGTCTCTTTTGTAAAGTTCTTCCTTGAACTCAGGGGTCACAATATCGTAAGGCGGCGCCATCGCAGTAGACGCATCAACCTTATCCGGGTCGTAGAGAATGCCTTTGAACGGAATAATTTCTGCCATGGTTTCGGGTTCCTTTAGAGAAAAAATATCTTAACATTGAGGATGATTAAATTTCAAATTGCCTCTCTATCTTAATGTTGCAGAAAGCGGGCAGGTAAGCAGGGTCAATTGACAAAGGGTTTTTAAAATGGTTATCATGATTAAAATAATCATTTTCAGGAGGTTAATCATGCAAAGCATAGCGGCCAAAGAAGCAAAAACACATTTTGGAGAACTAATAGACAAGGCGCAGCGTGAGCCTGTAAGTATCGAGAAATACGGAAGGCCCGTTGCAGTTATCATGTCATCGGAGGAATACAGGCAAATCAAGCTTGAGCGTTTAAGGGCAAGGCTTGCCATCGGGGAGGTGCAGTTGGATAGGGGCGAAGGGATAGACGGACGCACCTTCTTTAAAGAATTAAGGGAAGGTAAGCTGTAGTGGCAAGTTATCTGCTTTCTGAATTAGCCCGGCAGGATATTATCAGTATACGTGACTACACAATGGAGACCTGGGGACAGGAACAGGTCTCTAAATATTTATCTCAATTGGAGCGGCGTTTTGAATGGCTGGCCGAAAACCCGCAGTCAGGTAAAAAAAGAAGTGACGTAAAGGAAGGATATCAAAGTTACCCGGAAGGGCGCCACGTCATCTTTTATCGAATTACAGAAGATGGCATTGAAGTTATCGGCATTCCCCACCAAAGCGAAGATATAGAACACCATTTCAGCAAATAAAAAAATCAGCGGTTAAAAACTATCTTACTTAATACTGCAAGGTCAAACCTTTGATAGTCTCGCTGGTCAAATCAGTGGCTTACCTATCAATGAGTTATTGAATTTCTTTTAAATATCGCTTCTTACAGGAGCTATATTGCTTTTCATATCCTCTCAATCATAAAATATTATACCCATGGAGTTATACAGGAAAATCAGCGATTATCTCAGGCTTATAAAATTTTCCCATTCTGTTTTTGCGCTTCCTTTTGCGTTTACGGCCGCGCTTATTGCAGCAGAAGGAATTCCAAGTGTTTATCAGATATTCTGGATAACAGTGGCAATGGTCGGAGGCAGGTCGGGCGCAATGGGGATGAACAGGATTATTGACAGGAAGTTTGATGCGCTTAATCCAAGGACAAAAAACAGGGAGATTCCGAAAGGTGTTTTAAAGACAGGGGAGGCGTTTGTTTTTACTGCTGTTGCGTTTGCCGTATTATTGCTTGCAGCTTACAAACTCAATCCCCTCTGTTTCAAGATATCGCCGTTAGTCATCCTGGTGCTTTTCACCTATTCATATACCAAACGGTTTACGTGGCTGTGCCACATCGTGCTTGGGCTTGCGCTTGCGCTTGCTCCCCTCGGCGCATGGATTGCAGTGAGGGGGACTTTTGATCCCGAGATACTTCCGCTCTGTTTTGCGGTTATGTTCTGGGTTGCGGGTTTTGATGCGCTTTACGGTTTGCAGGACATTGATTTTGACAAGAAACAGGGGTTATATTCCATTCCGAGTGTGTTCGGTGTAAATGCTTCTATCCGGATTGCGAGGCTGTTTCATTTAATGACAATAGTGCTGCTTTTGAGCCTTGTCCCTGTTTTCGGGTTAACCGGTTTTTACCTGCTGGGAGTTTTAATTGTCTCGGGGCTGATGCTGTATGAGCATTCACTCGTAAAACCCACCGACCTGAGCAAGCTCAATATTGCCTTCTTTAATATGAACGGCTATATAAGCATCACGGTTTTTGTGTTTACCCTGTTCAGTTACCTGCTTCCTTTATAGGATAATTAGCGCCTGTTTATAAACTCAAACCATTGTTGTTTTTCCGTCATTCCGGCTTGCCCGGAATCGTTTCTTTAAAAAGGATTCCAGACGCGCTTCGCTTGCGGGAATGACGGCCCGGATGAAACCGCTTTTACTCTTTAATCCGCCAATACAGAACAGAACCCGCCATGCCGAACACAACGGGACTTAACCAGGGTGCAAGCCAGGGCTGAAGCGCCCCTGTATTGCCGAGGGATATACTGACCGAATAAAGCAGCCAGTACAATACCGTGACAATGACCCCTAAACCGGCAGCCCTGATACCCCCGCCCCAGCTTGTGTTTAATGCAAGGGCAATACCGAACAGCATCATCACAAAGTTTATTGTGGGATAGGCGAGTTTTTCATAAAGCCTGACAAGATACTTGAGATTCTTAAACCCTGCTTTATTGAGCCTTGTATAATAAGCGCGCAATTCCATGAAATTCATTTCTTTGGGTTTTTTCATTGCTTCCCTGAATATTTTCGGTTCTTCCAATGATGTTGATACAAGAGATTTATATTTCTTTATTGTATTATTGCTGAAATCAAACACTGTAACGTTTTTAAGGTTCCAGACACCGTTTGTCCATTCGGCTTCGCCGGCTTCTAACCTTTCCTCTAATCCGAAAGACCGGTTGAATCTGAATATGCTTGTTTTTAAAATACGGTCTTCATTTTCCACAAAACCGCTTACCCGGATCAAGCTTCCGTCAGTGCCTTTGAGCCAGAGCGCTTCCTGCCTCTGAATTATTTTAAGTGACTGCTTCAGTATTTTTACTTTTCTCACATATGACGCCTTTCTCGTTGCAGCAGGAACAACTGTTTCCCCCAATATCAAGGCCAGCAGGCTGATGACGACACCCAGCACAAGGAAGATGGAGAAGAGTCTTTTTGTGCTGCCGCCCGAGGCCTTGATAATTACGGTTTCTCTCCATCTTGAGGCTATTCCGATGGTGATAAGTATGGAAAACAATGAGGCAAACGGTAATGCATAGAGGATGATTCTCGGGGTTTGTAATAAAAGATATTGCGCTATCAGGTAAAACGGCGGTTTTTTACTATAGAATTCAGTGGCCTTATCAAAAAACTCGGCGAGTATGGCAATAGCCGTAAAGCTTAAAAGCAACACGGCAAAAAACCTGAAAAACTCTTTTAAGAAATATCTCCTGATGATTTTCATAACTGTTCAGCCTTATAACCTTTTGATCGGTTTGTCTTTATATGCAATATAGAAAAAGAATGCAGCTACGGCGCTGAAAACTATATTCGGAAACCATCCGCCCAGAAACGGGGATATTTTCCCTGATTTTGCAAGCCCTTCCGCCATTATGAGAAAGATATAATAAAATGTGAGAATGGATAAACTTAAAGAAAAGCCGCCGAGACGGCCTATCTTTCCGATTTTATTAGACAGCGCAGGGCCGAGAATCCCGAATATCAGACATGCAAACGGGAGGGCGACTCTCCTGTTTAATTCAATTGCCCATGATACATTTTTTTTGCGGCCTTTCCAGAGGTCTAAGGTTTTAATCTCCACAGGCTTTGCTTTCTCCATGGTTTCAATGCCGGATGTAAGCACAAAATCATATTCGGCAAACTCAATCTCCGATGAACTGTCTTCTTTATACGTATGGATTAATCCGTTGTTCATTTTCAGCTTGATTAATCCCTCCTCCGGGTTCGAGCTTATTACTCCTTTCTCGGCAACAATTACAACCGGTCCGCCTGCAGAGCTGTCGTCGTCCCTGTAAATAAAAATGCCCCTGAATAGATCCTCTGAAGGCATCTCCTTAATAAAAATCATTGTGTCTTTAAATACATCCGAAAAGGTCCCTGCTTCAAAAGTCATTGAGGCTTTTTTGACAATTGTCTCATACAACGTGTTTTTAAATGAATGCATGCTGCGGGGCAGCAGGTAAAGGCTGATAAAAACAAGGATGATAACACACCATACTGAAAGCGTAATCGCTGCTTTTGATATGCCCCGGAAACTCATGCCACTGCCCTTTAACACTACCAATTCGCTGTCGGCTGCCATCCTTCCATAAGTGAGAAAAGTGGCTATGAGTATTGCCATCGGAATTGAAAGCAGCAGAATGGACGGCTGTAAGTACACAAAGATTTTGAGTATATCAATAAGGTCCGCCCCTTTCCCCATAAACAGTCTTGTCAGCTTGACGAATTTTTCCATAAAAAGAATAACCGACAGGGAAAAGACGATGACAGACAGGTTTTTGAAAAGCTCTTTTAATATTGTTCTGTGAATTATCATGTAATCAATCGTGTTCTGTTACTCAGTCTTTTGCAGTCAGTAATTATAACAGCTAATTTAACCTTAATGTTGCAAAAACCGGTCAGGTAAGTAGGGGCAATTCATGAATTGCCCCTACTTCTTGCCGCAAAAACCTTTACAATGCGATAAGATATTGAAAATAAGTGACTGTAGCAGGAACTAACTTTGATACATTCGTAAAAAGTCGTCATACCCGCGAAAGCGGGTATCCAGGAAACATGTAACTACCTGAAAAGACTGGATTCCCGTTTTCACGGGAATGACAAAAAACTGCTTTTCAGGATTTATTACGAGTTTATCAACTTTGCGTGAGGTTTAAAATAACATGGATATGCCTTGTAAAACTATCACTAAGGTATCGCAGGCAAAGCTTTTTCATCAAGCTCGATGGACTGATTATTAAACATCAAATTAAAAATATCGCAAAATAATCAATATAGAAAAAAGCAGTCCTGATTTTTCTTTTTCTTCAAATTTGTCCATAACAAGAGAACTCCGACAATTATCATAAAAATTCCAAGTGGTATGTTTTCAAGTGTGCTCTTCCCTATTACGTATGCGTATAAAAAAATCCGTATTGATCCCTCTATCGGCTAAGCAACTTCAGAAAGTTCTGCCGAGCCCTATCGGCACCAAATATTTTCTGCTGGCCGTTCCCCCGAATTATGACATGATACAATGCTCATGAATATTCTATCCTTGGGCGGTGTGCCATGGTTTTTCCAACATAGCCGGATAAACTCATAAAATCAAGCCTATACTGCTAAGTGTAGTCCACGATGCTCCTCCGTCTTTGCTGGCAAGCAGGCCGTTTGACGTACCAATATATATAGTCGAACTGTCTGACGGATCAATGGCAATCGCCATTATCATTCGTTTAACTCTATTTTAATCTCTTTGGGTTTTATTCCCCGCAGATTGCATGGATGCCTGAAAGGATTTATCCTGCCTTGTTGTATTCTACGCCGGGACAACGACAGAACTTTTGACTCTGAATTTTTGTAATGTCTATCGGGTAATTGGACAGAACAAAATCATCCGGGGATAGTCTTAATAGCTATCCCAATTTTTCCTCTGAATATGTTATATTATTACGGGTTCATTATTAGCATCTTTCATCGCATTTAATCTGAGGGAGGGGGCATGCTTTCCAGGATACTCAGCGCATCATTAATAGGAATTGACGCACATGCTGTTGAAGTTGAAGTGGATATTACTTCAAAGGGGCTGCCCCATTTCTCCACTGTCGGACTCCCGGATGCTGCGGTTAAAGAGAGTAAAGACAGGGTCAGGGCCGCGCTTAAAAACACAGGCTTTAATTTTCCTCTAAAGCAGATAACCGTAAACCTTGCCCCTGCCGACATTAAAAAAGAAGGGTCTGCGTTTGATCTCCCCATCGCTATCGGGATAACTGTAGCAGAAGGCATTATTGAACCCGATGCGGTTAAAGGTTATCTGCTTTCCGGGGAATTATCGTTAGACGGAAGGATAAAGCCGGTCAAGGGCGCTCTTTCAATGGCTATCAAGGCAAGGGATGATAAAGTTAAAGGCCTGATCCTGCCGCAGCAAAATGCAAAAGAGGCAGCCGTTGTAGATGGTATTACGGTCTACGGATTTGAAAGTCTGCCTGAACTTATAGAGTTTTTCAGGGGTATCAGGGCAATAGAGCCGGTATATGTCGATATATCTTCGGTCATGAAAGAAAGCTCTGTTTACCAGGATGATTTCTCGGATGTCAAAGGACAGGAACATGTAAAAAGGGCCTTAGAAGTCGCTGCAAGCGGCGGCCACAATATGCTGATGATCGGGCCCCCGGGGTCCGGAAAGACAATGCTTGCCAAGCGGATTCCTACGATACTGCCTGAGATGACATTTGAAGAAGCCTTGCAGACTACAAGAATTCACAGTGCAACAGGGCTTCTCAATCATGGTCAATCATTAGTTGCAACACGACCTTTCCGTTCTCCCCATCATACATTGTCGGATGTGGCAATGGTCGGCGGGGGGACAGTCCCGAAACCGGGTGAAGTCAGTCTTACTCATAACGGCATCCTGTTCCTCGATGAACTGCCGGAGTTTAAAAGAAACGTCCTTGAGGTTCTGAGGCAGCCGTTGGAGGACGGTTCCGTAACAATATCAAGGGCGCTTACCTCTATTACATATCCTGCTTCCATAATGCTCGTATGCGCTATGAACCCCTGCCCGTGCGGCTACCTCGGTGATTCGAGACATCAATGTTCATGCTCTCCTTCACAGATTCACAGATACAGGCAAAGGGTCTCCGGGCCGCTGCTTGACAGAATAGACATACATGTAGAAGTCCCTGCCGTGCCGTATAAAGATCTTTCACAGGATTACAGCGTGGAGCCTTCTAAAGACATCCGGGCCCGCCTCCGGGATTCAAAAAAAATACAGATTGAGAGATTCAATAAAGACAATATTTATTCAAATGCCAGGATGCGTTCAAAACACATAAAAAAATATTGTGTCCTTCAGCCGGAAGCGCAAACCATTATTGAATCGGCAATGCATAAACTCGGACTTTCTGCAAGGGCATATACGAGAATCCTGAAAGTCAGCAGAACAATTGCAGACCTTGCAGAATCAGAGCAGATTAATGCAGAACATATATCTGAAGCCATTCAATACAGAACACTTGACAGGGGGATGGTTTAAAGAGACCTCTTCCCACCCACTTAATCCTCCCCCTGCATACATTAATATCCGGGCGCAATGTTTCTGATCTTCGCAGTGCACCCCCCTGTAATCTCATTTTGCGCCC
>DRDE01000195.1 GCA_011040095.1 Nitrospirota bacterium | reverse complement strand
GCGCTTATGGACAGTCATTGCGACATGCCAACTGCAAGGCCGGTCAGCTTTCAACTTCATTCCGGAATCGGTTAAAGCTTATTTCCGTGATGGCCCCGCTCCTTCATTATTACCAACTCCGGTGTAATTTCTCATCCAAGCTGAATAGGCAGTCACTTTACCACCATTTATTGTAGTCACATGCCTTTTTATCCGCTACTCCGCTACTTTAAATGCTATGCGTCCGGGGAAATGCTCATGTATATCAGGGCTGTGAACGGTTACGAATTAACAAAGCAGTAGATGAAATGATTCAAAATCCTTTTACTGCATTACTGCTTGTTCCTATTGACCGGCTCCGTTTTCCATAATACAATATCTCTTTGGTTGGGATTGAAACACTGATTCACAGCCTTTTATAGACCCCACATTGCGCATGTAATTGTATGATAAAATATACATAATAGATTTGAGCTCAAAATTCGTACACGGAGGAAAAGAAATGTCATTTAAACGAACAGTTTATACGTCATCAATTGACGCGCTGGATGCGTTACTTAGGTCACGCACTGTGTCATAACTGAAGATGTGATAAACAAGATGGAAAAACCAATTCTCATTTACGATGAACAAGCCGAGTCATAATAAGAAAAACCGTTATCCGGTATTACCGAGTAACTACTCAGGTACAAAGTGGCATAGGCACAAAGGGTTACAGAAATACAAGAAAAGTTTTTCATCCTTTTTTTTACTTTGTGCCTTTGTGCCTACCTGAATAGTTACGTTCCCGAAACAATTAATGCCGGATAAAGTCGTCTGCTATTCAGCTTTCCACACTTTCCATATAAATGTACCTCCTTCCAGGCACCATTGCATTCAAAATATCTATCTTCAAAATATCACAGGTTTAATTTTTTTCTTGACTTATATATGCTAATATAGTAATATTCAAATATATGAATGATTTTATGTCAAAGATAGAGATATTAAAATTAGTAGCCCATCCTGCAAGGCTTTCCATTCTGGAGGAGCTGTCAAAGGGTGTAAAGTGCGTCAGTGACTTTCAGGAATTCCTTGAAATAAGCCAGCCGAATATTTCCCAGCACTTATCAATATTAAGGCACGCAGGGGTCATTGATTACTTTATTGACGGCAGATTGAGATGCTATTTCCTCAAGAGCCCGTTCATTCCTGATTTATTAGAAATCATTAAGAGAGATTATACAGGGCAACTGCCCGGTCCGGAATGCTGCCCGACAACCAAAAAAGGAAAGTATCACGGAGACAGGAGGAAATAATGGCCAAAAAAATCACTTTATTCCTGAACACCTCGCCTTACAGTCATGAAAACACTTACACAGCCATGAAGATAGCGGAAGCAGCTCTTGAGAAAGGGATGGAAACGCATCTTGTCGCATCAACAGACGGTGTGTATTGTTTTCTTAAGGGACAGGTCGGCAAAGGCATGCCCAATGCTGCGGAGGGCTTTAAGTCACTGATGGACAAGGGATTGAAAGTAAGCCTCTGAACCGGGTGTATAAACTTCCGCTGTAATGCGGGAGAAAATTATATTGAAGGCCCGGAAAGGGGCGGCTGCGCAGACGGCATGTGCAGCATAGAAGAAGGCGCTGAACATGGCCCGGGAAAAGGTGCCATTGAGAAAGGCACGTTAAAGGGGCTTTTTTCACTTATGAAAGAAACGAATATCTTTATAAACCTTGGAGTCTGATATGGATAAATTATTAGTAATTTTAAGGAAACCTCCGTACGGCATAACAAATGCAGCCGAGGCTGTAAGACATGCAGGAGGCGCAGCAGGGGCCGGCTACGGGGCTGTTCTCTATTTAATAGACAGCGGGGTTTATACGGCAAAAAAAAACCAGGATGCCGGAGATACCGGTTTTGCCGGAATCGGGGAAGACCTCGAACTGCTCTCGGATGAGATGGAGACCTATGTTAATAAAAATTCCCTGAATGAATACGGACTGAAAGAGGACGATCTTATTGAAGGCGTAAAGATTGACGATGGAGAAGTTCTTAAGCGGGCTTTAAAAGACTCACAGACAGTAATGATATTTTAACGATAATTACAGGGATATACCGGAGGTAAATGTATGTTATTCCTTATTTCAAGCGCGCCCGACACAAAAGAATTCAAAACCGCCTTCAAACTGGCAAAAGATATGGATGCGGAAATCTGTCTTTTGCAAAATGCGGTTTATGCCTCAGGGAATTTAAATGACAACGGTTTTTACGTGCTTAAAGATGAAATGCGGATGAGGGGCATAAGTGAGAACGAGATATCGGGCAAGCCTATTGATTACAGCCGTTTGATAGACTTAATGACAGAAGCGGACAAGGTTGTCGGATTTTTTTAGAAAGAAATAATAAAGGAGAAAAAAGATGGCGAAAATAGTTATTTTAGGCGGTTCTTTCGGAGGGCTGACAACTGCCTTTGAGTTGAAAAGGCGGCTCGGTAAAAAGGCTGATATAACATTGCTCTGTGATGTAGACAGCTTTGTTTTTATCCCTTCCCTTCCCTGGGTCTCAATGGGGTGGAGAAGGCCCGAAGCCATAACCCTTTCACTTGATAAAATTCTGACATCAAAGGGCATAAAGTTCATTCATGAAGAAGCTGTCGGAGTTGATGCAAATGCATCAAGGGTCATTGCAAAGACACGGGAAGTGCAGTACGATTATCTTGTCATTGCAACAGGCCCTGCGCTTGTTTTTTCCTCAGTGCCGGGACTCGGACCCGAAGGCGGGTACACTGAATGCATTTTTACCCTTGAGCAGGCAAAGAGGACCCGGAAGGCATGGGACAGGTTTCTTGAAAATCCGGGACCGATTGTGGTCGGGTCAGTGCAGGGAGTGAGCTGTTTCGGGCCGACTTACGAATATGCCTTTGAGGTGGATGCAGAGCTGAAAAAAAGGAAGATGAGGCACAAGGTCCCGATTACATTTGTTACGTCAGAACCGTATATCGGACATTTCGGGATGAGCGGGCTTAAGAACTCCCGGAGAATAATGGAAGATGAATTTGCCAACAGGGATATAAAAATTATTGCAAACCAGGCAGTGGAAGAGTTCACACCTGAAGAGGCCAGGCTGAAGGACGGAACAAAACTGCCGTTCAAGCTTGCCATGTTTGCCCCCCCGATGGCAGGTGTCAAGGCGGTTTTTCATCTCGGCAATCCAAAAGGATTTATCCCGGTGGACGGCAATTACCGGCATAAGGATTACAAAAATATCTTTTCCGTTGGAGTTGCCATGGCAATAGCGCCTCAGGAACAGACCCCGGTGCCCACAGGTGTCCCCAAGACAGGATATATGACTGAAGAGATGGCAAAGTATGCAGCCGTGAACATTGCAGCCGAGATACAGGGAAAACCGCTTCCCGAAACCGAACCCGTGGGAGCGATATGTATTATGGATATGGGAAATACGGCCGCAATCATGAAAGCAAAACCCGTGCTTCCGCCAAGGCAGGAAGCAGTGCTGAAAGCAGGTGTCAGATACAAATGGATGAAGCAGGGATTTGAAAAATATTATCTCTGGAAAATTAAAAGAGGACTGACTCAGTTGCCGTAATTGTAATTATGGTAATAGTTACCCCCCTTTGGAAAAGGGGGGCGAGGGGGGATTTTATAATTTTAATGTCTTTTGTTACAAATCAGTCTTGTGGTCAATGATAAGCTTAACCGGGGGCGCTAAACTATTACTATTTATGATCATTATTATTAAAAAATGCTTTGAAACTGAATTTGCGAAACAAAACTCAACTTTTTTTCAATAGAGTTGCAAGGTTTCGCAACTTATAAACTGTGAATATAAAACATTATAAAAAATGACAATGTATGACTTTTTATTTATAAACCCCTGGCCGTGGTGGCTTGGAGGGGCCCTGATCGGACTCTTTGTGCCGCTGTTTTATTTAACAGCCAATCTCCCGCTCGGGGTCTCCACCGGCTATGGCAACCTGTGCAAGATAGTTGTCCGGAATACAAAACTTGAGGCATTGAATGCCAAACCTTACAAAAAGATTTTTACATGGAGGGTATTCTTTATTATCGGCATATTCATGGGCGCTGCGATAGCAAAGGTCCTTTCCGGTGATTATACCCTGATCACTGAAATGGGCAGGTTCAATTCAACGGTTACAGGCTCATTCACTTTATCCATGCTCTGGTTTTTTACAGGCGGTGTTTTACTCGGGTTCGGAGCGCGCATAGCAGGCGGATGTCCCTCGGCCCATACTATCCACGGTATCCCATGCCTGGCGCCCTCGGGTTTTCTTGCCACAGCCGGTTTCTTTGCAGGCGGATTATTAGTCGTAAACCTTATTTATCGAATACTGTTTTAAGGGTGCAGTTGTCAGGGTGCAGGGCGCAGAGTTTTAAAGGAGAAAGGTTATGAAAAAGCCGTATATGTTTTTGCTGCCGGGCATAGTCTTCGGTTTTTTATTATCAAAGGCCGGATTCTCTGATTATGATCTTTTTATGGACATGTTTCTTTTTACGGACCTGAAACTGATATGGACCATGTTCACGGCAATCGGAGTCGCAATGGTCTCAATGTCCATAGTCAGGCGGTTCAAACCCCGTTCCTTAACCGGTGAGCCGGTACAGATAAAAACCAAGCAATTACACAGGGGGACATTGATCGGAGGCCTGATATTCGGCGCAGGATGGGGAATAAGCGGAGCCTGCCCCGGAACTGTTCTCGCCCAGTTAGGGGAGGGGAAAATTCTGGCTGTATTCACCTTTCTCGGCATAGCCTGCGGCGTATATCTGTTTGCCCTGCTTTATCCGAAGCTGAAAAAAATGGGGATCCCCCTGTAAAAATAATTATTAAGCCATGAGGAGAATGACCATGAAGCAGAGAAAAAACATTTGCCCGAGTTTATCCGTCCTGTTGGTTTTGTTCCTTGCGCTGACTGTCTTTGCGCCTTCATCATACGCCGGGACATTGGCCGATGCCATAGCAAAGACACCCCAGGGCATTGAAAAAGGCATGATTGATCCTGACGCACAACAGGGTTTCCTGAATATTCCCGGCGCGCCTGACGTTAACCTCATATGGGCATTTCTGTGGTCTGTCTGGGTAGGCTGGATATTCTCGACTGTGGGCGCATTCGGCGGCATAATGGCCGGTGTCGGACATATAACCATTTTCGGACTTGGTGATTATGCAAAGAGTTTTAAAAGCACAAACCCCGCGTTAAACAAGCTGCTTACAGACAGCATCAGGGTATCAAACCAGTGGATGGTCGGCCTCAGCGCATTGATCTCTTCAATCAATTATTACAAAATGGGCAGACTGGTCCTGCCCCTCGGCGTCGCCCTTGCCTTGGGTTCAGTAACAGGCAGCATTCTTATTCCTGTTATTACAGCAGGGAAAATCAAGCTCAGCTCATATATCGGTTACTTCGGACTTTGCGTGTTTGTTATCGGGGGATTCCTGTTCTATGAAACTACCGGTCGCGGACAATCAAAAAAGAAAAACGCCAGGGCCGCAGCAAAGGCATTTGAAGAAGGCCGGATTAAAAAACTCAAAAACAAAGAAGCCGTTGACGAATCACAGCACCGCGTAAAGATCGTCGAATGGAGCGTGTCCAAAGTACGATTTACATTCTACGGCGTGGAATTCGGTTTTAAACCGGTGATACCGGTTATCGGTGGATTTTTCATTGCCGCATTAGCCTCTTTTCTCGGCATAGGCGGAGGTTTTTTATTTGTTCCTTTCCTGACAAGCATTGCCGGGCTGCCGATGTTTCTCGTTGCCGGAACATCAGCGCTGACCGTGTTTGTGGGAATGATAGTCAGTATCTTTTCATATATGGTTATCAAAGGGGTTGCAGTTTACTGGTCACTTATCGGAGTAGAGCTGTTCGGGATATTTGTGGGCTCAATGATAGGTCCGCGCACATCCGGATACATTCCCGACATCTGGTTGAAAAGGCTGTTTGTTGTTTTGGCAATATATGTCGGCATCCGGTATACATCAAAGGGCTTTCTGGGATACAGCATTGTCCCGCCGTTTTAAGAAAGGATAGCTCCAATGGATTTTTTTATTTATATTTACGGGATTATGGACAATATCCTCATGCCTTTCTACAGGTTCCCCGATAATCCCCTGCTTGGATATTACATAGGAACACTCGCTCTCTCCTTTGCCGGAGTAATAACAGGAGAGTATTCAATTTCTCTGGCCTTTGGTTTCAATAAAGAACGGATTACCCGTGATAATGACGAGATGGCGCATTTTCAGGATCTCTCCATAGAGGCGTTAAAGGCAGGGGATAAGAGCGCATACAAGGCTTGCAACAGTATTGCCAATGATACTTACGGCAGGACATTTTTCTCACAAATCGCACTTTCCGCCGCTTCCCTCTGGCCAATCTTCATTGCCCTCGGCTGGATGCAATATCGCTTTGGCGAAGTGGAATTCAATCTCCCCTTTTCAATGCCTTTAATCGGCAACACTATCGGTTATTCAGCGAGCTTTCTTCTCTGTTATGTATCAGCCCGCATATTGTTCGGAAAAATCAAATATAAGCTGCCTTAATAATTCAGCCATCAGCTTTCACCGGTTAGCTCTCAGCGCTTTTTTCTTGCCCAATGGGCATAAAATGGGATATACTTTTTGTCAACAAGGCTCATAGGATACTGATATTTCCGGAATTCAATTCGCCCGCATCATATTGATTCCTTAACAAAGTCTGCTATAATCTATTGATTCCTATATAGGGAACATTTCAATTTCAGTAAGGAGGATTTGATGAGATTACTTAAAATTGGAGTTACGCTTGTCTTAATGTTACTGTTTGTTGTTTCTGCTTATGCAGGACCGAGACATAAAAAATTTACAAAAGAGGAGATTAAAAAAATGGCGGATACCAGTGCGGTTATCGAGACAAAGTTCGGAAATATAGAACTCGGGTTTTTCCCGGACGTTGCCCCGAACCATGTTAATAATTTCATTGAACTTGCTAAAAAAGGTTTTTATGACGGGACTACTTTTCATCGCGTTATACCGGGTTTCATGATTCAGGGAGGTGATCCGAATTCAAAAGACGCGGACAGGTCGAAACACGGAACGGGCAGCCCGGGCTATACACTCAAAGCCGAATTTAACGATAAGTCCCATAAAAGAGGGATCGTTTCCATGGCAAGGTCGGGCCACCCTGACAGCGCGGGTTCCCAGTTCTTTATCTGCGTGGCTGATGCAACACAACTTGATAGACAATATACCGTATTCGGGGAGGTTGTCTCAGGGATGGAAGTAGTCGACAAAATAGTCACCCGCCCCAGGGACGGAAACAATAACCCTGATGAGAGAGTTGAGATGAAGATCAGGATCGTGGAAAAATAAAAAATGAGTTGCGTTCACCGGAACCGGGAAACCATAAGCTTTAATTCTTTGGTGGGCGCTTCGGCGGATGTTTCAGGCTTCCTCCCGGTTACAGAGGCTTGCTCAACCACATCCGGAACCCGCTCCCTAAATGATTTACTTGGTCCTTTGGTTTAACCGGTCCGGAAAAACACAACTCATTTTCTCTACTCTAACGTACAGGGATTCAACTGTCAAGATTTATAAAATATTTTAATAGGTACTATAAGTATATTTTACACTCGAATCTTCAGGCATGTCTAATTTTTCGACAGTATGATTTTCCGCCAGATAAACCACAGCAAAATGGCCAGAAGCAAAAACGGTAAAATCCGGAAGAAAAGCCATATGCCTTTATTGCTTTGCAATCCATGAATAATTAACGGGATAACAAACACAATTGAGAGGACAAACCAGATAACCGTCACTATGAAGTGGAGACGGAGACTTCCGCCTTTTTCAGGCGGCCGGCCGGCCTTGCAATTACCTGTGCGGCAACCGGTTTTTATTTTTGAGAGCGCCTCATAGCGGGCATATTCACGGGATTTTCCCACTGCCCGCAGGGAAGTCGTCACCGCGGTCAAGGCGCTTATTACAGAGGCAATCAATGCTATACTTTCCAACATACCGGTCTCATTATTTCAGTGGCCCTTAAAAAGTGTACCAAAATGTGTTATATAATTTAAACCTTCAGGTTATCTCTTAAAATCCTGTTAAAGTGAATATTCTGTTTTTCATGATCTTCAAATCCGGCATCATCCGACAAAAAGCTAAAAAAAGTCTATCCGGTTCCGGATAAAAGCAAAGGCTGAGTTAACTTGATAACCGTAATAAAAATGAATAAATTCCTTGACAATATCTTAAGAATCGTTATTATATATTATTCAAACAGTTGTAAGTCATGTCCGATATTTCAAGATAATCCAGAACTGGATCACGTAAGTGACCAAAAGGGCAATCTCTCGTGTCCCCCGCGTAAAGTTCCTGCGGCAGAGACAGGGAGGTGTTAAATTCATATATCGTTTAAATTCCTGTTTTGAAAGGGAGGGGTAAGCAATGAAAAAGACAATGCTTTTTTTAATGATGGTTTTTTTGTTAACAGGTTCGTATGCCTTTGCCAATGATGTATCAATCGACAGCGATGGTAATGTTACGACAGGCATTTCAAATACAGATGCCAACCTCGAAGTAACCGGGGCGTCCGGGGAAGACGGGATAGTGGGGTCAACCAGCGGAACAGGGGCGGCAGGGGTATATGGAGAGAACACAACAAGCGGCAATTATGGATTGCTTGGCGATGACAACTATGGTGTATACGGCAACAGCAGCGGCTGGGCCGGGTACTTCCAGGGGAATGCAAGGATAACTGGAAATCTGACTTTAGACGGCCTTCTTCTGGGATACACTGAAACCGACCCCCAGGTGGGGACGCTAACCAGTGGCAAGTGGTGTACATCCAACGGCACATCGGTCAACTGTACATCCGATATACCGGTCATAAGCGAGACCGACCCGGTTTTTG
>DRDE01000194.1 GCA_011040095.1 Nitrospirota bacterium | reverse complement strand
GACCCTCGGTGAGATCGTTTCCGGAATCGCCCATGAAATAAAGAATCCCCTGACAGGAATAAGCTGCGCCGTTCAGGTGATTCAATCTGAAATGAGCGAAGATGACAGCAGAAGAGCAGTTACTGCCGAGATATTGAATCATATAAAAAGACTTGACAGTACCGTTAAAGACCTCTTGAATTATGCAAAGCCGAAGCCCCCTCATTTCCAGCCTCTCAAGATTAACGATATCCTGGATAAGGCTGTTTTTTTTGTATATCCGGAGGCTAAAAAACATAATGTTGTTATTGATGCCGCTACTGTCGGTGAAATTCCGGATGTGATGGTCGATCCCGACCAGATGCAGCAGGTATTTCTGAACCTGATGATAAATGCGGTTCAGGCTATGCCCGATGGCGGCAAGCTAAAGATTACAACATCAAAATCCGGGAAAGACTGGAATACGGCTGAGGACAAAACAGAAGTGCAATCGAGGAATGAAAATACGGTTATAATAAGGTTTGAGGATACGGGGAAAGGCATGGAAAGTGACTGCATAGATAGTATATTTGAACCGTTTTTCACAAAAAAATCAAAAGGCACCGGTCTCGGCTTATCCATAAGCCTGCGGATTATGCAGGAACACGGAGGCGATATTGCCGTGAGAAGCGAACCCGGCAGGGGGAGTGTATTTACTTTATACCTGCCGGCAATGAAAGGTTCATAGTTACGGAGGAAGATTTTTTGGCACATAGCAAGATACTTGTCATTGATGACGAAGAATTTATAACAAGGGCGCTTAAGCAACACCTTGAAAAGGAAGACCGCGAAGTTTTAACCGCCGGAACAGGTGAAGAGGGGCTTGAAGTATTTAAAACCGATGCTCCCGACATTGTTATCCTGGACCTGAATATGCCGGGAATCAGCGGCATCGAGACCCTGAAGTCGATAAGAAAGCTGAGCAGCGATGTTATTGTAATTATCATAACCGCTCACGGTGACATAGAAACTGCCGTTTCCGCCATAAAATCAGGGGCTTATGATTTTATTGAGAAGCCTTTTGAGTTAGACAGAATCTCCGTTATCATCAGGAAGGCCTTGGAAACGGTGCACCTGAAAAGAGAGGTTAATCTTTTCAGGGAAGAAAAATTCGATACTTACAGCTTTAACAATATTGTAGGCGAATCCCCTGCAATGAAGGATATTATCGCCCTTGCCAAAAAAGTTGCGGCAAGTGATGCCAATACTATTTTAATCCAGGGTGAAAGCGGCACGGGCAAGAGCCTTCTTGCAAGGGCGATACATTATCATAGTCCAAGGGCATCGGAACCGTTTGTTGAGATTACATGCACTGCCATACCCGAGACGCTTATTGAAAGCGAGCTTTTCGGACATGAAAAAGGGGCTTTCACAGATGCCAAGGCATCCAAAAAAGGACTTTTTGAAGTTGCCGGCGGAGGGACTATCTATCTTGATGAAATAGGAGACATTAAATTGTCCGCCCAGGCTAAACTGCTCAGGGCATTAGAGGAAAAGACATTTAAAAGGGTCGGCGGCCTTAAAGATATAAAAGTAAATGTCAGGATAATAGCGACTACCAACAAGAAGGATTTAGAAGGAGCGGTCAGGGATGGAAGCTTCAGGGCCGACCTTTATTACAGGCTGAAGGTATTCCCGGTCTTTATCATCCCGTTAAGAGAAAGAAAAGAAGATATAATCCCTCTTGCAATGCATCATATAAAGAGGTTTAACAAGGAATTCAGGAAAAATGTAAAGAGCATATCCCCGGAAGCAGAAAAGTTTTTGTTTAATTACCCGTGGCACGGCAATGCCAGGGAACTGAGAAATATAGTCGAGAGGATATGCATTCTTGAGGATACGAATATTATATACCCGGAACATCTTCCCTCTGAAATAACTGAATATGCTGATCCGGAATCCGGGGACAGCGCTTCAACAGATTTGCCCGGGGAGGGGCTGTCGCTCAAAGATGTAGAAAAGGATATGGTTGCCCGGGCGATGAAAAAGGCCGGCGGCAACCAGACAAAAGCCGCCAGGCTGCTGGGCATATCGCGTGATGCCCTCAGATACAAGATACAGAAGTTCGGCCTTCTGTGAAAAGGCGTTGATGGTTCATGGCAACGGTCAAACCGTCAACCGTGAACGACGCGCCTTATATAGATTTTTATTATTTCATTATAAATACCCTCATCTTTTTACCTGAATAGTATATAATCTATATATCGGTAATGATCGATTCTCACTGTGCGAAATTTCACAAATGTGTAAAATAACGCGGCAACAACCGGTAAACGGCTGAATGATTTAGCGCTCAATACAAAATCATGGTTCAAAAAAAACTTGTTTTATCTTATGTTAGTCTTTATTTTCAGAATAAACTTTTAACTTGCCGCGGACCGGCATGTGAGTTGCTTGAAAAAAATTATACACTCCCTATATTTAAATTTTTAAAAAAGATTCCTTAATCAAAACTTAGGTATTCAACAGATTTATTTAAAAAGGATGATGTTATTTGTCGGGATTAATGCCGAGGGATATTAATTCCGAATATTATAAAATTTTTCGTAATTATTTATTGATACCAAAATAACAACAAATTTTTAATTCTGTTTCCATTGCTTTTGTTTGCAGGGAAGGCTCTAATTAACCAAGTAAAAATTTAAATTGAAAGG
>DRDE01000193.1 GCA_011040095.1 Nitrospirota bacterium | reverse complement strand
TCAAGAACCACTCCGAACATTTCATCCCTGTTATTTTTGAATGAATTTGATTGGAAGATATTATTCGTAAAATTTAATCCCAATAAAAATATTCCCAAACGCCCTCCAGGCATGAAACAAGTTACATTATGGATCGCTCAACTTGGGGGATTCCTCAATAGAAAGAGTGATGGGGAGCCCGGAGTCACTCATATATGGCGTGGATTAAAAAAATTCGCCAACTTGATCGAAGGTGCTCATTTATTGAAAAATATTTGTGGGTAATAGAAAGGTTCTGTGAGGGGCATTGAAGTTTCTCACATGTTTGTTTGAATATTAATCGAAATATGGAGGAATCATATTATGTCTACTCGACAAAACAATTAAATAACGCCTTAACCGAGCAAGTAGCCAATGATCCTTCTGTCAGACTCAGGCCCAACAAACGCATAGGAGAAATTTTTTTCGAGAAGGGATTGATGACCCTTGATCAAATTGAGACAGTTTTGGCTGAAATCTCTTAGCCGAAATGTCCGTGTATAACACGGGGGTATCTCCAACTCTCGTTCTTCAGGGTCTAAAGCATGTCAGGAGGAGGCGGGAAAGCCGCACGCCGGTAAATATGGGGAATCAATCCCATTGCGACAACAGTAAGGGGCTGGTTAACACCTGCCTCTTACCCGCTTGCGGATATATCAGTAAATTGTTTTTAGTTTTAAATAAATCCCTGGGATAAACCTCTACCTCATTATCTCATTAAGCTCAAATATCGGCAGGAGGACCGACACTACAATAAAGCCGACTACCAGACCCATTATTAAAATCAGACACGGTTCTAAAAGGCTTATCACCCCCTGGAGTTTCCTGTCAAACTCTGCGCTGTAAGACTCTGCTGTTTTTTCCAGCACCTCGGGGAGCTTCCCGGTCTGCTCCCCTGTAGATATTATCTGCAAAAGAGTAGGCGGAAAGCCCTCAAGACTGGTTGAAAGTTTTGCGCCCTGGGAGACCATATCCCGGGCCGCCGTGATCCTGTTTTCCAGAACAACATTGCCTGTTGCCTTTGAGGTCAGTTGCATTGCCCTTAATATGGGAAGGCCGCCGGACAGGAGAAATCCCATTGTCATTGAAAATCGAAGCATGTAAAGTCCCATGAGGATTCCTGTCGGTTCTTTCAGCAGTATTGCATCGATTATCTCCTTTTTTGTCTGCATGATCTTTTTGTATAACATTACAACACCCGCGGCTAATGCTATCAGCAGCCACCAGAATTTTTTCAGGGCAGCGCTTATCCAGATGATGATTACAGTGGATATGGGGAGGGCGCTTGAGGTTTCCTCGAATATCTTTGTTATCTTCGGAATAACAAATGTAAACAGGAACAGCACTATGACTATGCTGACACATGCCATGAAAATCGGGTATATGAGCGCTGTCCTGACCCTGTTTTTGATATTGATTTCGCTTTCAAGAAAATCAGCGAGTTTCAGAAGAACATCGGTCAGCTTGCCGCTGCTTTCCCCGGCTGCGATCATTCCCGTGTAAAACTCGGGGAAGATTGACGAATGCTCCTGCATTGCCCGCGCGAGTGATGCGCCTCCGGCGAGCTGCTCCTTGATGTCCGTCAGTAAATTTCTCCATTCATCTTTCTGCTCGGAAGACAGGGCTGTTATGGCCTCTATCAGGGGAACGCCCGATGACAGCAATATTGAGAGCCTCCTTGTTATATCCGCAAGAATCAAGGGAGAGAATTTTTTAAATAATATCTTTTTCCCGGGGGAGGCGGCCTCTGTTATCTCTTTTGGAAAGATGCCTTTTGTTTTTATTTTTAAAGCGGCATCTCTCTGTCCGTCGGCTTCAATAACCCCTTCGGTTGAAGAGCCTTTCTCATCATATCCGCGGTACTTGAATACCGGCATAACCTTACCCTTCCACGTCTCTTAACGTTACCCGCAATACCTCTTCCACTGTAGTAATGCCCTTTATAATCCTGTCGATTGCATTTTTATGCAAAGGTTGAAAACCTGCATTCAGAGCGGCTGTCTTGATAGCCTGTGCATCCTTTTTTTCTGCTATCATTGTCCTTATCCGGGGAGTAATCTCAAGCAGTTCGTAAATTCCCATCCTGCCGAGATAACCCTTTCCCATGCATTTATCACAGCCTTTCCCATGATAAAGAACAGTGGGAGGAGTGTTGTCCATGCCTATATAGTCCAGTTCCCGCTTTGACGGCGTATATGCTTCTTTGCAATGCGGGCATATCACCCTGACCAGCCGCTGCGCCAATACACAGACAAGTGATGATGCCACGAGAAACGGCTCTATCCCCATATCAATAAGCCGTGCCGTGGCGCCGGCTGCGTCATTGGTATGCAGTGTGCTCAGCACGAGGTGCCCTGTAAGCGAGGCATGCACGGCGATTTCGGCTGTTTCCAGGTCTCTTATCTCTCCAACCATCATGATATCGGGGTCCTGTCTTAATATGGACCTCAGCCCTGCTGCAAATGTCAGCCCGATCCTGGGGTTTACCTGCATCTGCCCTATGCCGCTCAGCTGATATTCAACCGGGTCTTCAACCGTAATGATATTTCTGTCTTCGGTATTCAGCCGCAGAAGAGACGCATAAAGTGTAGTGGTTTTACCGGAGCCTGTAGGGCCTGTTACAAGTATGATCCCGTTATGTCTTGAAAGGATGTTTTTCAGTGAGAGCAAAAGCGAATCCGTCAACCCGAGCATTTCAAGGCTCAGCACCCCGGAGTGCCTGTCGAGCAATCTCAGTACCGCCCTCTCTCCCAGTGCAGTCGGTATAATGGAGACCCTTATATCAAAGTCCTTCCCACCCACGAGCAGTTGTATCCTGCCGTCCTGGGGCAGTCTTTTTTCCGCGATGTCGAGCCCTGCAATAATCTTTATTCTCGATATAAGGGCATCATGAATTATTTTCGGGGGACTCAGCACCTTGCTCAGAATGCCGTCCACCCGGAACCTGACATCAATGCCTTTTTCGTACGGCTCTATATGTATGTCACTTGCCTTTTCTTTTACAGCCTCCATCAAAAGGGCGTTCAGCAGGCGGATAATCGGGGCCTCTTCAGTAAGTTCGAGCAGATCGGTCGGCGATTCAAATTCCGTTGCAACCATGGAAAGATCCTCGCCTTCAATGTCACCCATTGCCTCGCTTACCCTGCTTGTCCGGCTGTAGATGCGGTTGATTGCCTCAATAATAATCTTCTCTTCCACCTGGACAGGATGGGGTTTGAGGTTTAAGCGCCTTGCCATGTCTCTCAGCGCAAAGATTCCGCGATTGCCGGCAACAGCGCCTATGAGTTCGTTGTCCTGTCTGCGCAGCGGCAGAAAGACATTGCCTTTGACATAGGAGAGAGATATATCTTTAAGAAGCGGGAACTCTATGTCATCGTCTTTGATATTGTCAACGGTTTCCATATATCCTGTTTTGATTTCAGCAGCGGAACAGAGTCCGGATTAAATTTCTCCTCCCGGATTGGTTTTCCGGTTTAATCGATACCAACAGAAGGCGCAGGCTCTTTTGCGCCGATGTCCTGGGCGGGCCCGGATGGTTTATTTTGAATTTTGAACCTGTAATTCGGCTCTGCATAAAGAACTTCCGGAAGGTTTTCAAACTCCTTAACGGCATCTTCCACTTCCTGCCCGGAGTTCAACTGAATATGATAGACATTTATACTTTTAAAGTATTTGATTATTGATGCGCCCTTTTCCGTTATTATCTCCTCAGCCCTCTCTCTTGAGACATCTTCGTTGAATTTAACCAGGAGTTCTCCCCGGCTGTAAAATTTTTCTTTTGTTAAAAATTCCCTCTGTTTTTTCTCTGTTATTTCTGCCAGTCGGGGGCTTTCTTTAACAATGTGCGGGGAGAGGAATATCAGCAGGTTTGTCTTGTTTTTTGTGACATTTTTATATTTAAATAACCAGCCCAGAACCGGGATGTCTCCGAGCAGGGGCATTTTGTAAACCCTTTCTCTTTCTTCTTCCTGCATAAGGCCGCCGATGACGACAGTGCGGCCGTCTTTGACAATAACGGATGTCTTTGTCACGCGTTTTGTAGTTGTAGGGCCTATGGATGTGAGAATATCCACAGAGGCATCCACCACTGCCGATATCTCCTGGAATATGTCGAGCTTGACGTAATCACCCTCTGTTATCTGGGGTGTAATCTTTAATTTTATGCCTACATCCGTTCTCTGTATGGAATTCATCACTGTGCCGGCAGTAGTTATGTCACGCTCCCTCTTTGATATGAACGGCACATTTTCACCGACAAGTATCTCTGCTTCTTCATTGTCGGAGGTAAGTATCTGGGGTGTGGAAAGGACGTTTATCGTGTTTTTGAATTCGTCCATACTGAAGAGCGCCGCGAACCCCGGAGCTGTGAGGGGCTGGGATGTGACTGTTCCGTCTGTGCCGATTGATGTTACGGGGACATCGAGGAAGTTTCCCATTCCACCTGCTGAAAACCCGGTAAGGCCGCCGATTATATCCAGAACAGTGCCGGAGCTGATATTCCCGAATCCGCCGACAGCGACCGGTTCCCCGTTATGCTGCGCTATAGCCCTCCATTTTGTCCCGAGTTCCTGGAGCCTGTCTATTGACGCCTCGACAATCATTGCCTCAACAAATACCTGTTTTCTTTTCCTGTCAAGGGTTTTAACTACCCGTTTAATATTCCGGTAATCCGATGGCGACGCAACAATGACAAGGGAATTAGTTGCCTTGTCGGGAGTGACGCTTAAAATCGGGACCGCTTTAGGGGCGGACTTTTTCCCGCCTCTGCGGACGGATTTGCGGGATGTCTTCAAGTCCTTTATTATCCCCTGCAAGACTTTTGCAAGATCCGTGGCATCGGCATATTCAAGGAAATAGACGTTTATATTTGCCTTTTCCTCCTCTATGGAAGGTTTGTCGATTAATCTGAGGATTGAAGATATCTTGTTGATGTTTACGGCGGAATCAACGATCAGCAATAAGTTGCTGGGACCGAAGGACGATAAGAATCCGTCCCTTGAAACAACTGGACGGAGAAATTGCACTGCTTCTTCAGCCTTGATGTATTCTACGGGAAGAAGTTTTGTTATGTATCCCTCATTGACGGGAATTGTTTCATCCCCGGAGATCGT
This sequence comes from Nitrospirota bacterium, assembly GCA_011040095.1. Classification (GTDB taxonomy): domain Bacteria; phylum Nitrospirota; class Thermodesulfovibrionia; order UBA6902; family UBA6902; genus BMS3ABIN06. The sequence goes on along the minus strand of DRDE01000193.1, from coordinate 5,111 downwards.
CCCTGTCTGTTTTGCAAGGGAGGAGGGAATGATCTTGTAAGTATTCGGTCCTGAAGGAATAATTGTATAGCCCTTTAAACTCAATACTGATGTAAAGAGAGAAAAGGATTCATCAACAGTCAGTTTTGTCGGAGCAATTATAGTGACCTTGCCCTTGATTTTTTCATCAAACAGGAAATTATTGCCTGTAATCCCGCTGATGAATTTAATCAGGGCAGGGATTTCAACATCAATAAAATTAAAGGCTATCATTTCTTCATCATTATTATCTTCAGCTGCGGACAGAGAAATAAATACCGGGGTTATAGAGAGAAACAGTAAAAGGACAATAGAAAGTTTAATGATTTTCATTCATGATTCCTTAACTTGAGATTTAATTTGTTTTTTGATTTTTCCAGGTTTATCAATTATCAATTATCGATTGCCAATTGTCAATTATTAATCCGGGGATTACCTCATCTGGTAGTTCATGGACATATTGTCGCCTTTTCTTATTATATCAAGATCGACCGTGTTCATACCCTTCAGGGCGGTCATTGCCTGTATCGCGATTTCAGGGTTTGATATTTCAAGCCCGTTTACCCTTAGAAGGATGTCCCCGTTTTTTAAACCGAGACTGTTGTATATCCCGCCGTTCACTACTTCACTGATTTTAAATCCTTCCTGTCTGCCGTTTACTATATTAGGCAAAAGCCGCGCATCGGTCAGTATCCGCTCGGGATTCTCAAGCGACTGCCGGACTCTTCTGCTGTCAAGAATGTATTGCCGTTCCCCTATTTTCCGGGCAAATGATTTTTGTGTTGTTTTCGTGCGCTGCGACCGATGGGCTTTTTGCTTTGCGCCGGTTTTCTCGAAAGAAATCTTAAGTGTATAAGTGGCGGCGTCCCGCTTTATCTCAACCGATGACCTGTTGATTTTTGTTAATATGCCGTAGTTCAGGACGTTTCCTCCATAAGCAACGACCTCTTGCCTGCCCGGCGGAACTTCAAAGATTGCATAACTCAGGCTTTCGGGTCCCACGGCCGTGCCGATAAGCGCTATGTCCGAGAGGGAGACATCCCCTCTTTCCGTCTTCTGTTCAGCAGCAAGGGGACGAAGTTTCATGGGACGGCCAAAAGGATTCTTTTCTAAGATAGCGGAATACTCCATTATGTTTTTTTTCTTCATATTATTGGCCGGCTTATATTCCGAAACAGTAACGAGAGGTTCTTTTTTTGAGAAAGAAATGCTGACGATATTCCTGGATAATAAGAGAACGGCAGCTATTATAAGGGCGGCAAGCAGATAATTGAGAGGGCGAAATCTTTTCAATGAATTTTCAATCATTTTTATTTAGAGTTGAGTACAGGCACAAAGGCACATAGCGGCAAAGGCACAAAGTGAAGAAAAGGATAAGAACATTCCTTGTGTTTAGTTAAATCTTTGTGCCTATGTGCCTTTGCCACTTTGCTCCTGAGTAGTTACATTTAGAGTAAACAATTACATGTTCACTGTCAACAAGCCGGCCCCGGAGGTAAAAGGTATTTATTATTTATATCTTCGCCTCTTTCAGCGCCTCCGGGCACGGACATTTTCTCTGTTGAGGAATAAGGGTGAATGTTTCTTTAAGGAGGCGCTTTATTTTTTCGGTTGAGTCTTTCATTGCCTCCATGACTTCAGCTACGGTCAGTTTTCTCCTGCTTATCCCGGCTGCATAGTTGGCGACAACGGATATGCCGGCATAACATATTTCCAGCTCCCTTGCAAGTGATGCCTCGGGCATCCCGGTCATGCCGACAATATCCCCTCCGAGCAGGCCGAAGCTTTTTATCTCGGCTGCGGTCTCAAGCCGCGGCCCTTCCACTGCTACATATGTCCCGCCGTTTTTCAGGGTGGTCTTGATCCGTTTCCCTGCCTTCAGCAATACCTTCCGGAGTTCGGGGCAAAAAGGCTCTGTGAAGTCTATATGTATGACCCCGTCTTTCCCTTCATAGAATGTGGATGCCCTCTGTTTTGTCATGTCGATTACCTGGTCTGAAATTACTATGTCTCCGGGTTTTAGACCTTTTTTTATGCCGCCCACAGCGCTTATCGAAAGAATCCTGTTGACCCCGAGTTTTTTGAATCCCCATATATTCGCCCTGTAATTAATCATATGTGGAGGAATATCGTGACGCCTTCCATGTCGCGGCAGAAAAATAATCTCCGCGCCGCCCATTGCGCCGACAAGGTATTGGCCGGACGGCTTGCCAAAGGGGGTGCTGACTTTTTTCCTGCTCTTTAAGGTAAGTCCTTTAATCTCGTACAAACCGCTTCCTCCGATTACGCCTGTTTTTGACATGACATCCTCCTTTTGTTACATTAGTCCTGTGTATTTATAAATTTATATGAGCGCCTTGGCGGCTGAAAGACACTAAATAGTTTACAAAAATTTCAGGAAGGTGACAAATGAACAGATTGCCAGACGATCTATTATCAAAGATTATAAAGAAGGCGCTCTCAAACGGCGGTGATTATGCGGACGTTTTTATGGAAGAAGAAAGGCCGCTCTCAATACAACTTGAAGACGGCAAAATCGAAAAACTTTCATCAGGTGTTGATTCCGGTATCGGGGTGAGGGTAATATTCGGGGATAAATCCGCTTATGCGTACAGCAATGATTTTTCAGAGGACTCCCTGTTTAATATAGCCGGGGCAGTCAGCAGGGCGGCCGGGGATGCGAAGGTAAGAGAACGGCCCCTTGATTTGACTAAAGTAAGCCCTTCGGTTGATTTCAAAATAAAATATAATCCCCGTGATGTTGAAATAAAGGAGAAAATCTCGCTTGTGGAAAATGCCGGCAGGTCCGCAAAGAATGTCAGTCCGAGGATAAGGCAGGTATCCGTGATCTACAGGGATTCCATCCGGAATATATGTATTGCAACATCGGATGGAACCGTTACGGAAGATGAGCGCATTTATACACTTGCCCTTATCCAGGTTGTTGCTGCGGAAGGCGATGTTTTACAGACCGCATATGAGCCTGTCGGCGGATTTGCCGGTTTCGAGCTGTTTGATGAAAATCCTTTTGAAGAGACAGCCGTTAAGACGGCACAGAAGGCGGTTATGCTGCTGAATGCGAGAAAGGCCCCCGGAGGCAGAATGCCCGTGGTAATATCCGCCGAAGCCGGGGGTACAATGATTCACGAAGCCGTTGGACACGGATTAGAGGCTGATCTTGTACAGCAGGGACTGTCCGTATATGCGGGGAAGATCGGACAACAGATAGCCTCACCTTTAATTACTATCATTGACGACCCGACGCTGCCCAATAAAAGGGGTTCATTCAGATTTGATGACGAGGGTGTAACTGCCAGGAGAACCGTTCTGGTAGAGAAAGGCATTTTAAAGGGATATATGTATGACAGGTTAACCGCCATGAAAGAGGGTACCTCATCAACAGGAAACGGCAGGCGGCAGTCTTACAAAGACAGGCCCATACCGAGAATGAGCAATACTTTTATTGCTCCCGGAGATGACGATCCGAAAAAGATAATCAGCTCGGTTGATAAAGGGTTTTTTGTCAGGAAAATGGGAGGAGGGCAGGTTAATACTGTAACGGGAGAATTTGTTTTCGAGGTTTCGGAAGGCTATTTAATAGAAAAGGGGCAAACAGGAGAGCTTGTAAGGGGGGCCACACTTATCGGTAACGGGCCTGAAGTGCTGAAGTCTATGGATATGATAGGGAATGACATTGGTTTTGCCATAGGCACATGTGGAAAAGATGCACAGGGGATTCCTGTCTCCGATGCCATGCCTACTGTCAGGATCCCCGAAATGGTTGTCGGAGGGGAGGTCTGATTTGTGCAGATTAGAGACACTATAGAGGCGTTTATGATACATCGGCAAACTCAACCCCTTAATTATTAAAGTAATTTTAATTGGTATTTAATTTGCTACATACAGGAGTCATGCGACTTCAGAATACATTAAAAAACGAGATATTTATAAGCGGTCAAGGGCTTCATACCGGCAGGAACATAAATATGAGACTCATACCTGCGCCTGCGGAAACAGGCGTAGTGTTTATAAGAACCGACAAGGGGAGCATCAGGATCAAGGCTGCTGTAAGTTCTGTTTCTGATACGACTTTTGCGACTACCCTTGCTTCCGAAGGCGTGAAGATAGGAACAGTCGAGCATCTCCTCGCTGCTTTTGCAGGTCTGAATATAGATAATGTATATGTTGAGCTCGACGGGCCCGAGGTTCCGATAATGGATGGAAGCTCATTGTCTTTTGTATCCGCCATAATGGAGGCGGGTATTGCCAAACAGGCAAATGCAGTCTCTTATATAAGAATCCTGGAGCCTATAGTAGTTATAGAAGGGTCCAGCCAGATTGCGATTACCCCGTATGAAGGCACCAGGATAACATACCGTCTTTTTTATACCCATCCTGCATTCGGAGAGCAGAAGATGAGCATTGATATGTCAGCCATGAATTTTGTCAATGAGCTTGCGCCTGCAAGGACATTCGGGTTCCTGAGGGATCTTGAGATGCTGAAATCCAGGGGGCTTGCACGGGGTGGTTCCCTGGACAATGCGATTGTGCTTGGGGAAAAGGAAGTTATCAACGGCAACAAGCTGAGGCTCAAAGATGAATTTGTGAGACATAAGATTCTTGATGCCGTCGGTGATCTCTCATTGATCGGTTTGCCGGTTTACGGGCATATCATTGCAAATAAATCAGGGCATACCTTACACGTTAAGTTACTCAGGAAGATCCTTTTGTTCAGGGATTCATGGGAGATTGTTTCTCCATCAATGGTTACATCTTCTGCTTCAGAGCTTGCAGCGCAGGTTTAAAAGAAATAAATCCTTCATCAGGTTGTCTGCAATCATGGATCATCCCCGGAAAATCTGAAAAAAGAGCTGCCCCACCCTGTTCTGATGGGACAGCTAAGTTTGAATCGCTATAAGACGTGCTATTTCTTTTTCCTGGCAGTGGTTTTCTTCTTCGCAGTAGTTTTCTTCTTCGCAGTGGTTTTCTTCTTCGCAGTGGTTTTCTTCTTCGAAGTGGTTTTCTTCTTCGCAGTGGTTTCCTTCTTCGAAGTGGTTTCCTTCTTCGAAGTGGTTTTCTTCTTCGCAGTGGTT
>DRDE01000192.1 GCA_011040095.1 Nitrospirota bacterium | reverse complement strand
TGTTGTAGGCCTGCTGTAACCATATACGGACATATCCTGTGCAGAGAGGGAATCAAAGATGACCACAATAATGTTCGGCTGCTTTTTGTCTGCTGCGGAAGGCTGAATATTTTGTTGCAATCCTTTATTGTCCGTCTGTTTCAGCCATGTGTGATATGTTACCAACGGAATTGCCAGAGTAAGACATATGCCGAATATCCATACGAGGGGGGTAATCCGTTCCTGAACGATCTCTATCCATCGAAGGGCCTTGTTGCGAAACCTCCATACAATAAATACCGAAACAAGCAATATACTTACAGAAACAATCAACTTCGTTTGCATTGTTACAGCCTTATTGGGCGGCACAAGGATTTGTTTGCCTGTCCATATCAATGCACCCAACAATACAAAACTGCCGACAAACAGGATCAGGTGTTCAATATTGACTTTTAATCCGAACTGCTGAAAAACCCTTTCAGATGCCCATAACATTGTCCATGCGAGCAAAGATGCGACAACAGCTACCATGCTCCAGAGAATTAATGCCAGGGCAAGGCTTGGCAGGAATTCAGAAAACGAGGCATAATATCTGAACCCGTCCCAGCGGTAGAATGCATCTCCCAAAAGGTAAAGGGAGAATATTACAAAAATCAGGCGGAATAACCGGGGATAAGATGCCCCTGTGGTTGTGGCCTGTTTCTGAGTGGACGGCATTATTCTTTAAACTCTTTACGCGCTGTTAAAACTTGATTGCTGTTTGTGTATAAAATGCTGTTTTTTGTTTTCGTCATGTCCGGAGTCTTTAATCAGGCAAGACGAACTCATTGAAAAGACCGGATCCCGGCTTAAGGACTGCCGGAATGACAGATAGAGAGACTGAATTTATACACAGACTCTAATTATGGTTATAAATTATTATACCTTGAAATGTATAAAAATGGTATTGTCAAAGACACGGCTATGCAGCGATATTTTTGACAATCTCTTCAATATATCTATGAAGCAGGGCTTGCTGTCACCTGCCCGCTTAAATCATAGAGATACACAACTCCCAACCCGGAATGCCCGAAAGAATCAAGTCTTGCGCCGATTGAATCGAGGCGGGAAAGAAAAAAACTCTCCATTGTAGTATCCCCGGTAAATAATACCCAGACTCTTTTACGGCCCCTTAACCGGTCCAGGTCATCAGTATATTCCTTCAACAAATCATCTCTTGATTGTGCAGTTGTTCCCAGGTTTTTATAGCGTTCGGGAAGCCTGTTTTTTCTCCAGACATTATACCAGCCTCTCGGGGCTATTCCTGTAACGTATTCGTTCTCATTAAAGTCAAAAGGCTCCGGATGATATTTCAAGTAATATTCGAGTTCATACTGTGCAAAGGAATGTACGTAAATAATGTCCCCTTCCTGCCAGTTGTTTTTAATATAACTCAGCGCCGGCCTGATTTCCGAGCGGATTAACGGCTTTTTCAGGTGATATGCAGCCCATGATACCGGGTAAATGAAGAGCAATCCCATAAATATGGCTCCGAATATCACCGAACTTTTACTGATTTTATCTCTTATATACTCTGCGCCTTCCGAGATAATGAGTAAAAACATCGGCGCAAGAAATAATATCTGCCTGCCTTTAAACGGGTACTGATGCATGGCCGCAGCCAACAGTGTGAGAAGCGCCGGGAATATAAGGAAATAAAATTTTTCTCTTTTTTCAGAAAACATCGTGACACACCCGGCAAGAAAGGCAAAAGCCATAATACCGCTTAAGGTAACCCTCTTAACATATATAACGGAATCCTGGAAAAGAAAGGTATCAAAAAAGGTGTCAATAAACCATTTAATATCCATCAGCGATTTTGGAGGGAAAGGCATAAAATACTTTTCCATTACGAATGCTTTTTCAATGCTCATATTCCGGGCCATCTCGGCGGTCAAACCGCTGAGGTAAACAAGATAAACAGCAATAAAACTTAATGCCCAGGCCGTGCATACAATTAAAATACGCCTGAGCCTTGACCATTCTTTTTTGTTTAAACAGGAGACGGACAGGGCTGTTCCAACACCCCCGAGTACGAACACTGAAGGGTTTGAAGACAACACTGCAATTGCTCCGGCAAGTGCAAGGATGACGATATGCCGGGTGTCCCATTTTTTTGATTGAAAGGTTGTTAAAGCTAAAGTTAAAATTAACAGGGCAAACGCAATATCCCCGGAATATGGTTTTAGTTCCGATGAATAAAAAATGAGAGGGTCCAATACGGCAAAAAGTGCGAGGGCAACAGGCACGGCCCCTGGGCTGACAATTTCTTTTGCCGCCTTGTAAAACAGGAACAGGGATGCAATCCCGAACAAAAGAGGCGCCAGCCTTAATGCGTATTCGCTGTTGCCGAACAATTGAACAGCGAGTTTTGTGAATATATAAAAGCTTAACGGGCCTGTCTGGGTGTAATCCGGAGAGGGGTTGATAAAGTCCGTCAACGGCCTGTTAATAATGTCTACAGCAATCACGGACTCGTCAAACCATAATGAAGTGTTATGCAGGTATCTGACAAGGCGAAGCGCTATACCGATGCAGATAATAATCCACGGAAATTTTTCGGAGTTATATATTCGACTTAATGCCTGGGATATTCCGCCTCTCATCTATAAAAAGGGATACTCCTTAAATTTAATATGAATCAGACAATTGCCCGGATTTGCCCCTCTGGAAAAGCCTGCAAATATTGCGACTGAGCCGGCCATAAATGACGGTTAGCAGGTTAACGGTTATGTTATTATAACATAACGATTTTTTAAGAGTAATCAATGCGGGAGCATATCATGTGCGGTATAGCAGGGGCTTTTTATTACAAAAAAAATCTTCCGGTCTCTAAAGAACTGATGAAGAGAATGAGTGATGAAATTATCCATCGCGGGCCGGATGATGAGGGTTTTTATCTCAGGGAAAATATCGGTCTCGCCTTCCGGAGGCTCAGTATTATTGATCTAAATACAGGCAACCAGCCGATTCACAATGAAGACAGATCGGTGTGGGTTATTTTTAACGGTGAAATCTATAATTACGTAGAATTAAGGGAAGACCTCAAAAAGCAGGGACATTCTTTCTATACCGGATCGGATACAGAGGTCATAGTTCATTTATACGAGGAATATGGAGCGGATTTTCCTCTTTATCTGAATGGAATGTACGGAATAGCCCTGTGGGATGAAAAAAAGAAGGCGCTTTTTCTTGTGCGGGACAGACCGGGGATTAAACCCCTTTACTATGCTGAAACAGACGCCGGCCTTTTGTTTGCATCTGAAATAAAGTCATTGTTGAAAGCGGGGGTCAGCCGGGTTCCGGATCATGAGGCCATAAACCGGTACTTGTCCTATGGGTATATCCCCTCACCCCTGACCGGATTCAGGGCAATCAGAAAACTTAATGCCGGACATATGCTGATATGCTCCAACAAAACCTGTGTGGAAAAGGAATTCTGGGATTTAACGGATAAAAGCTTATCAAATGAAGATATCAGTGAAGATGAGATGACAGGCATTTTAATTGATGAACTGAAAGAGGTCATAGACAGGCAAACGAGAAGCGATGTGCCTCTGGGCATATTCTTAAGCGGGGGCATAGACTCCTCCCTCATTGCATCAGTGGCTGCAGAGAAGTGCAACCTGAAACTTAATGCATTTACCATAGGATTCAAGGAAGAATCTTATAATGAACTCGGCAATGCCAGGATTGTCGCAGACAGGCTCGGGCTTCCCTTGCACGACTATATCCTGTCGGAAAAAGAAATCTTTAAAGAAATAGAACACATAATGTCTTTTATTGATGAACCTCTTTTTGACTATTCAGCAATCCCGGTATATTTTATTTCAAAGTTAGCCCGTTCGAAGGTTAAAACAGTTATAGGCGGTGAAGGCGGCGATGAGCTGTTCGGCGGGTACCAGACCCATTATCTCCACAGGATAACAGGGTGGTACAGGAAAATACCCGGGGTAATGCGTAATGGTTTAAAAGCGGCTGTTAACAGGCTGCCGGAATCGCACAATTATCTCAGCTTGCCTTGTAAGCTCAAGAGATTTACTTATGGCGCTGAGTTCCCTTATGACCAGGCGCATTATCGATGGAAAGTCCTTTTTGATGCGGATGAAAAGAAAAAGCTGTTAAGTGACGATTTTGTGCAGAATATCTCTGATTTGGAACCTTTCCATGCAATGGGTAAATATTTCGAAAAAGCACAAAAGAGAGATTACAGTATCGGGGAGCAACTGATGTATGTTGATTTCAAGACCTTTCTGCAGGATGACCCGTTACAGAAAACAGACAGGATGAGTATGGCAAACAGCCTGGAGGTCAGGGTGCCTCTTTTGGACAATGCCATAATTGACTTTTCCCGGAGGGTCTCCCTGAACAAAAAGATAAAGGGTTTCCAGACGAAATATTTACTTCGGAAGGCGCTGTCAAGATTTCAACCGGATGAAATAGCCTTTGGAAAGAAAAGGGGTTTTACCCCTCCGATAGCTTTATGGATCAAAAACGGATTAAAGGATTACATGCTTTCTACTCTGTCTTCTGAAGCCATTTCAAACGTGGGATTTTTAAGACATGATTATATAACTGAAATAATAGACGACCATCTAAACGGCAGGGCGGAAAACAGCAGGTTGATCTGGGCATTGATTGTTTTGGTAAACTGGCACCGGAATTATGTTGCCGGATAAATGAAAACTCATTTTTCATGCCCCGAACTATAAACCTCCACCTCATCAACACCCAGTTCAGAGCCGGAAGCCTTTACCTTGACAAACCGCGCAATCAGGGGTTCGTCAGGAACAATACGCAGGACACCTGTGTAATTTTCCCCTTCTGAGATAAGAGGCGCAATCTTATACCATTGATTTCCGTCCTGTGACAGGGTAATTAAAGGCAGTGTCTTTATTTTCCCATACAGCACTATTTTTTTAATTTCTTCATTCCGGTTCAGATCAATAATCAGGCCTTTTTCATCAGAAGGTTTAAGCGTAAAACCCGATCCCGGCCCGGTGTCTCCGTCTACTGCCCTGCTGCCGTGGCGCTGCAGATTGGAAGAACTGGGCAAGGAATAGCCGGAGGTCTTTTTTCCATAGGCAAGATTGCGTGTTTTTGCCGGGGGGGAGTAAGTCCGGGAGTATTCTGTTTCAAGATTATCCCCTGTGTACAGGCTGTGGCGCCAGAGCGTAAATAGACCTGCGCTTATTATCAACACAAAAATTATCCCTGTGATTCGCGCTAAACCGTTCAGCCTGCGGAAACAGGCAAAGACCCCGATCAGTGCGAGTGTTGCGCAGCTTATCAACATCCCCAGGAAAAAGGCATTGCTCCAGTACCTGAATTCTACCAGGCTGTCACCTTCCGGGATTTCAACTGCATGGGCAGCCCCGTTAGCCCGGTAGACATGTGCTTTTTCCCCGTTTACCCATGCCCTCCATTGGCCTGTGAACGGATAGGCAAAGCCAAAGAATGCAGGAGCCTGAGAATTAACATTGAACTGCATTCGATTAAATGAACTGTATACCAGTTTCACCGAACCTTCCTTCATATCTTCCGCCCCTCTTGTTACAGCCTTAGCCTTTTCAGGATCGTATCCTTCAATAAAGAGTTCCTGGGGCAGACGCTCACGCGCCATTCTGTTATAGGCATCATCCTGGTTTTGCACTGGAATAATCCGGGTAAATATTTTACCGGTAAACGGTTCCATAAAAGAATGTTCAAGCTGCGTTATAACTGCAGAGGTCTGCATACCGGGAAGGTCATGGTAACGGTAGTCAAGCTTTTCTTTTTTCTGGGCCTGCATCTGTTCAAAAGTCGGCTGCTCTTTTGCCGGTTCAATAAATGTTCCGTACCTCAAAAGCGCGCTGATCTGTAACACTGTTGCCAGACATAGAAAAATCCCTGCGATACGGGACAGCCTGTGAGATGCTCCGCAGAGAACAAGCAGGACAAGCGAAACAACCCCTGAGCCTATGATGAATAATAATATTCCGAAAGGGATTTTATTAATAACCACGGGGGGTAAATATCCGAGAGGCGGCCTGAATATATAAAATATCAGGGCGAATAACGGGATTAATACTAATGCGATCAGGGCAAGCAGGGAATATGGGGGCAATTTTGCGGAGAGACTTTTCAGGCTGAATAAAGGCCCGTCCTTTTTTATTATCCAGGCTAAAATCATCATCAGGAAGACCGGCATAATCATGGAGATTTTTCCCGGATTCCGGAAAGCCGACATAAGGGGCAGATATTCCCACGCCCATCTGTGCGCCGGGGTTCTTTGCCCAAGCATATATAAAAACAAAATCAACACTATTCCCCAGATGATCCAGACGGAACGGGGTATCCTTACCCTGAACCACCGCAGTACAGGCAAGAGGGCTGCTAGAAGGATTATGGAAGAGCCGCCGAACGCCCCGTGTACATCAGAAAGGAACGGTATGAAAAAATTGCTCAATACACCGAACAGACTTTGAGTGTCTCCTCCTAAGCTCCATTCATAGGAACTCCCTACGCGTCCTGCATTTGAAATATAGAAATCAAAATAAAAGGGCAGAATGTAGACAGCGGAAAGCAATATGCCGGTTGTCAGAAGAAATCCGGATTTGCCCCAGAATTTTAATGCATCTTTAAAATCAATGCGCCTGTCAGGAAGCATATCCGAAAGAAAAAACGGCGCAATAATTAAAAACAGCCCTGAACCGAGAAGGCCATAATACATCATCTGCGGATGGCCGCTGACAATAAGCAGGTATGTGGAGATTATGATGCCGAGGGGGCCGGTTAATCTTGAGGGATAAATCCAGTACCAGCCGATCGCCGCACAGAGGAGAAGAAATGCCGTGTATGCCTCTAAGGTTACACTGTACCTGAACATGTCCAGCATCCGGAGGTTATATACTGTGATCAGGGAAAGGAGGAAGGCAAATATGGTATTCAGATTTATTTTCCTGAGAAATATGAATAATACGAGTTGTGTAAGACCCAGGGAAAAGAGCCTCCAGAAAGTATTCCAGTAGAGCGCTTTTCCGCTCCAGTATCCCGGCATTATTGATGAAAGATATGACAGTGGATGAAAAATCTGGGACCAGGTAAGGGCAATTGAAGAATGTCCCAATGAATACCCCGGCGAGTATAAAGGGAACGAGCCGGTTTTTATGGAGAAGAGAAGCTCCATTTGATTCTGGATTCCATATGACTGATAATCATTCCCGATCGACAGGCTGCTCCAGAAGGGAACCAGCCAGTAGAGGATCAGAAACGGAAGCGCGATAATCAATAAATAAATCGGGAAAGGGGTTTTCAATCTTGATGCGGTCATGTAGTTACATTCTCTTAACTGTACCTGTATCTGATTCTTAATAAGGATACAAAGGCATCCGTTATCTCTTTGATCGAAAGATTTGACTCACCGCGTCTCCTGTTTACAAATACCGTCGGGATCTCTCCTATCGTGCAGCCTTTCTTGGCGAGTTGATAAGCAACTTCACTAAGGACAATATATCCCGATGAATCTATTTTATCAATATCCAGACTGTTCAGAACTTCTTTTCTGTAACACCTGTACCCGTTTGTATAGTCGGTAATTGGAATTCCAAGAAGGAGTCTTGCATAGTAATTGGCAAGCTTGCTGAAAATGCGCCTCGATATTCCCCAGTTTATTATCCTGCTCCCCTCAGCATACCTCGACCCGATGACCGCATCATAATTTTTTATCTTATCAAGGAAATCGGGGATTTCCTTTGGATCATGTGAAAGGTCTGCATCCATTTCAAATATATAGTCCACGTCTAAGGAAGCGGCATAGCGAAAGCCGGCCAGACATGCCGACCCTCTTCCACCTTTTCCTTTACGATGAAGGACTTCCACTTTTTCATGCTTTCGGGCAAGTTCATCAGCGATGATACCGGTTTTGTCCGGAGAATTATCATCGACTATAAGCGCCGAAATGTCAAAGGGCAATTCCAGAATGGCCTCGACAAGCCTGGCGATATTATCTCTTTCATTGTATGTAGGGATTATTATTAAAGATTTTTGTTTATCATTTAAAGCATTCATGTCTTGATGCAAATTTTTGTAACCCTTCACAGTTACCGGTTTTTTTAAGTTGTCAACCGGCAACCGTGAACCGTTCCCTAATCCTTATCTGCTGTCCGGCTCTCAATATCCCGCAGCAGATCTTCGAGGGACTTTTCCAATGTTATAAGGGGACTCCAGCCTGTTTCGGAAGATATCTTTGAATTATCCCCGGTGA
>DRDE01000191.1 GCA_011040095.1 Nitrospirota bacterium | reverse complement strand
GCATTCGGAGATAACAAGCCTCTTTCCCCTGAGTTCCTCAATCTTGTCATAAATGCGGTTTGCAACAGCTCCGCCAAGGTCATCGTCTCCGTTAAAGAGAGCGAAATTAGTCATATCCCATCCCTCGCCCGGCATGGTCCAGTTTTCTCCCGCAGCATAAAAAATCTTTGCGGCATCCAGTATGGACCTCGGGTCATGCTTAACTTCGCGTGGATTGATCGTGTAAACTACGTTTGCATCCATCCTGTCTATCAATATCTTCGCATTCGGGTCTTCCATTTCATCCTGGAGTTCCTCTTCCTGCCATTCAATAGTTTCAAGGTACTCTTCCTTGAGAATACCCATCTGGTTTCCGATTTCCCACTGCTCTTTAGCTACATGCGCGATGCCTTCCGGCATTATGCCGACATGCACGAGAAGACCCCTTGCCATCCTGTTGAACGTTGCAAGGTCCACGCCCATCGGGCAGTTCATTGTGCACCTCCTGCAGTTCGTGCATTTGCCGAAGACGGTATCTTTCAATTCTTCCAGCTCCTCGTCCGTATAAACGCTTTTTGCGCCGACCCACCATGGGAACACCTTCCCTGTCCAGTCATAATGGCTTTTAAAGAGCTTCCTTATCAGGTCGGCTTTATATGCAGGGGCATATGTGGGATCATCGGGATTTGCGAGTGCATAATGGCATGACTCCGTACACATGCCGCAGTGAACACATGCGGCAAGTGACCCGACTATCTGACGCGTCAATTTTTTGCCCATCCTCTCAATTACCTTCTGTGCTTTATATGATCTTCCGTTATTCATATTATTCTCCTTTATTGTTTGTCCGTCTACCGGCTCTCAACGGCCGGCTTTCTCCTGACGGGGTAAACACCCCTTCGCCCGAAATGTTTTCCAAGGTAAAACCTTGTGAAAGGATAATAGAGATAGTGCGATATCTTGCTGAAAGGGACGTATGCCAGGAAGAAAGCAGTCAGGATAAAATATGTCAGCAGGATTCCCTCTCCCCCGGAAATGTCATTCGGAGCTGCCAGGAATGCAAACGCAAACCATACGGTCAGGAGCGCCAGAGAGAAATAATCATCGGGTGAACTTATGGCGCGGATATGGATGTTTGATACCCTCCGGATGATGCGCATGACTCCCACTATAAATGCGGCCCCGGTCAGTAGCTGAAGCAGCGCTGTAAAACCGCCTGAATCAAGAAGCCCAGGGCTGTATGGAATAATAAATGAAAGTGATATTGAAGCAGCCACGCCTATGTGGAAAACAACAAACTGGGCATACATAAGCGGCTTGGTCCGCGTGCTCTCCATGGCCCACGGCATGACAATGTTTGCCAGTGAATATCTGCTGCCTTTTTTGGGATTCGTGTCTCCCTGTCCTGTCGCAGGCTGGCGCTCTTTTGCCGGCGGAAAACTCAGGTACCACCTGATCCTGAGAAAATAAATTATTGCCATAAACACAAGGGCGGCCTCCTGCAGTGTGTGTTCTGAAAAATGTAATAACCCGCTCATGACCCCTCCTCTTCCAATAAATTCAATTTCAATTTATCAAGCTCTGCCTGAATCGGCCGGTATTCCCTGTTGTCTATGGCACAAATGACGACATCTTTGATTGATGAGCCGTTTTCCAGATATCCGGCGATTGTTTTAACTGTGATTCCGGCGCTCGTGTCCAATGGCACACCGTAAAACCCGGCCCCCATCAGGGGGAATGCCATGCTTTGCACACCTTTTTGTTCAGCGCATTTCAGGGCGTTTATAATTGTTGTTTTTAATTTCTCCTCCGTGTTTTCCTCCTGGAACCTGGGTCCGTTTGCATGAATGATAAATTTGGACTTCATGTCTCCCGCTGATGTCGCCACTGCACAGGTGACTTTTAAATGTCCCAACTCCTCAAGCTCTTTTCGTATCAAAGGCCCGCCTCTGAGGGCGATTGCCGTCCCGAAGCCGGAGCCCAGTTTCAGGTCTTCCCTTGCGTAAAACACGAACGCATCAAGCCAGGTATTGGTGAGGTCTCCCTTTATTACAGCCAATGTGTTCTCATTGATCTTTTTTTTGTGCATTGTTGCATCTCCTCAAATATCAGGATTTAACAAACCATACTGAACTATTTACAATCTCTTTATTAATCGGTTTTTTTTATAAAATTTATAACACCATCCGATAAAAACCTGCATTAACTTGAAAAACTAACCGTATTCCCTATAAAATCTCTCAATGAGCATTCTCAATGAAATCCTGAAATATAAGAAAGAAGAGCTGCAAAGAACAAAATCAGACACCCCTTTATCCGGGTTAAAGTCGAGGGTAAAGGATATGGGCGCGGTAAGAAGCTTTAAAGCCGCCATTAAAAGAGGCCCGCAGGAACCTGTAAAACTGATAGCGGAACTCAAAAAGGCATCTCCGTCAAAGGGGCTGATACGCAAGGATTTCAATCTTCCCCGGATCGTGTCAGTTTATGAGGAAAAAGACGTTGCCGCCATATCGGTTCTTACGGAAAAACGCTTTTTCAGCGGCAGCCCCGCATATCTGAACCAGGCAAGGAAAAGAACCGCCAAACCCCTGCTGCGCAAGGACTTCATTTTCGATAATTACCAGGTTTTTGAATCAAGGGCAAACAGCGCTGATGCAATTCTGCTGATAGCAGCGGCCCTTGAAAAATCACAATTGAGCGATTTGTACGAACAGGCAAAAGAACTGTCCCTTGACTGCCTGGTGGAAGTTCATAACTGGAAGGAGCTTGATGCGGCGCTCTTCCTGGGAGCGGAAATAATCGGCATAAACAACAGGGACCTGAACACATTGAATATAAGCCTGGATATATCATTCAGTCTTCTGAAAGACATACCCGATGACAGAATTGTGGTTAGCGAAAGCGGCATAAGTACACGGGCGGATGTCAAGGCAATAGAGGCTGCGAAAACAGACGCCATACTCGTGGGCACGGCAATCATGAATGCTGAAGATATCGGGGCCAAAATCGATGAACTGCTTGGACATGCTTAAAAAGGACGTTTGATTACGCCAATGAAAAAATTGATTGAAAAAGCGAATGTGCTTATTGAATCACTGCCGTATATAAGAAAGTTTTCCGGCAAGACCTTTGTCATCAAATACGGCGGCGCTGCCATGGTTGACGAAAAGCTGAAGGACGCCTTTGCCCGGGATATTGTGCTGATGAATTTTATCGGGATCAAGCCGGTGATAGTCCACGGCGGCGGGCCGAAGATCAGCCGGATAATGGAGAAAATGGGCAAGAAACCGACATTTGTTCACGGGCAGAGGGTTACGGATGAAGAGACAATCGATATTGTGGAGATGGTTCTCGGGGGTCTTATCAATAAACAGATCGTCTCACTTATCAACAGCCACGGAGGATTCGCAGTCGGCTTGAGCGGCAAGGACGGCAACCTTATAACGGCCCGGAGAAAGGTCATAAAAAAGATATCGCCTGAAACAGGGGCGCCTGAAATAATCGACCTCGGGCTTGTCGGAGAGGTGGAGAAGATCAATCCGAGGATTCTCACTTCAATGGAAGAGAGCGGTTTTATACCCGTAATCGCCCCGATCAGCGCAGGACAAAAAAGCAGGACCCTTAATATCAACGCTGATTATGTTGCAGGGTCAATAGCCTCTGCATTGAAAGCGGAGAAGTTGATGCTGCTGACGGATGTTGAGGGGATAAAAGATAAAAAGAACCGATTGATCCCGACTTTAAATATAAAAAAGATGAAATCCCTGGTATCGGACAGCACAGTCTCGGGAGGCATGCTCCCGAAAGTCCTGGCATGCCAAAATGCCATTGAGAAAGGTGTCGGAAAAACACACATAATAGACGGCCGCATTCCCCATGCCCTGCTTCTGGAAATATTTACGGAAGAAGGGATAGGGACGGAGATAGTGAAGTAAGGTAAGAGCCGGCTGCTTCTCAATCATAAAATCCTCGAAAAGTGGAAGTTGTTTTTGGACGACTTCTTGCCAAGGGGAAGAACTATTACAAAAGATCTTTTATCCCCGCTTCCTTAAACCCTTTTGCCCTTAACCGGCAGCTGTCGCATTGCATGCACGGCTTATATTGTCCTTTATCTCTGTTCTGTTCCATAACAGGGTCGTAACAGCTCCAGGTCAGGGAGTAGTCAACACCGAGTTCAGTCCCTTTTTTGATTATGCCGGCTTTGGTAAGTTTTATTAACGGAGCCTGTATCCTGAATTTAAGCTTTCCTTCAACAGATACTTTTGTGGCTATGTTTGCCATATCTTCAAAAGCCTTGATGAATTCAGGCCTGCAATCAGGATATCCGCTGTAATCAACGGCATTGGCGCCGATAAAAATATCTTCCGCTTCAAGCGTTTCCGCCCATGCAAGGGCAAAGGAGAGGAAGATAGTGTTTCTGGCCGGGACATATGTAACCGGGATGCTATCCGGCACGGGGATAACATGTTCATTTCTCCGTCTCTCCGTTTCTCCTCTTCCCCGTTTCATGGATTTGGGCACTTCCATATCGGAAGTAAGCGCGGAGGAACCGCCTATGTCCCTGAGATCGAATTTGATAACAAGATGTTTTTTAACATTGAATTTTTCTGCGACCCTGCGGGCTGATTCAAGCTCTGTTTTATGCCTCTGTCCATAGTCAAAAGTCAGGGCGTATATCTCACTGCCTTCAGCTTCGGCTATAGCCAACGTAGTTGTAGAATCAAGGCCCCCGCTCAAAAGAACAACTGCCCGTTTCATATCTTTAAATGACATTCCTAATTATTCTTCCCAATCCTCGACTCTGTCCCTGCTATTATGTTCCTGATATTTGACCTGTGTTTAAAGATTATCAGAACGGCAAGCAATATGCCGAATGTGATTTTAATGCCTGAAGCATTAAACAAAGCCAACATAAACGGCATTGCAGCAACAGCGCCTATTGCCGCCAATGAGGAATACCTGGAAATAAACGCAAGAAAAAGCCAGACAAGAAGCATTATGCCTGCAACCGGGGGACTGTAAACCAATAACACGCCAAAGCCCGTGGCCACCCCTTTTCCTCCCTTAAATGAAAGGAATACTGAAAACATGTGGCCCAGCACAACGGACAGTCCCGCCATTCCCATCCAGAGGTCTTTAACTGTGGCGGCAAACTCCGCTGTTTGACCGTCGAAGTTCAGATTCATTATTATGACCCTGCACAGCATGACCGCTAAGACCCCCTTCAGTATATCACCGGCCAGGGTCATGAGGGCGGGCGCTTTTCCGGCTGCCCTCAAAACATTTGTGGCCCCGATATTTTTACTGCCGGAGCTTCTTATGTCTATTCCCCTGTTCCGGGTAAAAAGTATTCCAAAGGGAACAGAGCCCATTAAAAAGGCAGCAGGGATTATCAGGTATAAGAAATAGTTAAATGAAAGGGCGGCGCATATCATACGCGCTTCCAGAATAAAATGAAATACTGAATACCGGACACAATACCGAGGATCATGGCAATCCAGAGCAGTGTGATTCCAACGCCGTATAAATCGGCAAACATGAATGACTTATCCACAAAGAGAACAAGTATGGACGAAATCTGTGCGGTTACTTTCAGCTTGCCTCCCATTTCAGCAGGGATGACAATATCCATGGTGAGGGCGACAACCCTCAGGCCTGTTACAATAAACTCCCTCGCTATGATAATAATGGCTATCCAGGCCTGGACAATCTCCATATCAACAAGCACGATAAGGGCGGCTATTACCAGCAGTTTATCGGCTATGGGATCAAGGAGGATGCCTAATTTTGTGACCTGTTTTGATTTTCTCGCAATATATCCGTCAAGGAGGTCGGTTAAGGCTGCGATTGCAAAGAGCGCGGCCCCAAGCAATGGATTGTCCGGGGCAACTAAAATAAAGGGCAGGATTATTACTATCCTGCTGAATGTAATAACTGTAGGTATGTTAATCAAGAGACTCCCCTGAAACCTTTTCCCAGAGTCCTGATGATTTCAGGATTAAATCCACAAACTCCCTTACGGCCCCCCTGCCCCCTTCCCTTTTCGTTACAATGTCAGCCCAGTTTTTTGCATATTCTTCAGCGTCGGCGGGAGCGGCAGTGAGTCCGGCCCTTTTAAAAAGCTCCCGGTCCACAACATCATCGCCCATAAAGGCCGCATTTTCATCTTTACATTCATATTTTTCAAGAAGCTTTTCATAGACCATCGATTTTTTAAAAACCTTCTGATAAACCTCTTTAATTCCGAGTTCTTTTGCCCTTAATTTAAGGACATTTGATTTTCTCCCGGTAATAATCCCGACTGTTATCCCGGCCTTCTGAATCATTCTTATACCGTGACCGTCTCTGACATGAAATCTTTTCAATTCATTGCCTTCATTATCAAGGATAATGCTTCCGTCAGTCATAACGCCGTCAACATCAAGAATAAGCAGTTTTATTTTCCCGGCCTTTTCTTTAATCCTTTTATCGGTCATTCCTAATTCCTGATTCGTAATGTGGGTAACCCCTCCCGGCCTCCCCTTAACTTAATGGGAGGAGAAGAACTCCCCTCTTAGGTTAAGAGGGGCTGGGGGAGTTATCCAATCAATCCCTTATTCAAACTCTCTCAATATTTATCAAACAATCCCCGATTTCAGCAGATCATGCAAATGAATTACTCCTTCTATATTATCCTTTTCATCGGCGACAATGAGGACCGTTATCGAGTTTTTCTCCATCAATGACACAGCCTTAGCCGCAAGCATATTTTTTGTAATGGTTTTCGGCCTGTGGGTCATAATGTCCCCTGCCCTGAGAGAAAAGAAATCCGAACCCCGTTTTTCAATCTCCCTCCGGAGGTCACCGTCTGTTATGACACCCAGTAATTTATTATTATCATCCACTACGGATGTTATCCCCAGTCTCTTGGAGGAAATCTCTATTATGGCTTTTTTCATAAGCGTCCCGGAATGCACTGACGGAACGGCCTCGCCTGTATGCATAAGGTCCTCAACAGTCAAAAGCAGCTTGCGGCCGAGATTTCCGCCGGGGTGGAAAAATGCAAAATCCTCTTCTGTGAAGCCTTTTTTGTTCAGAAGTGTAATGGCCAGCGCATCCCCCATTGCAAGGGTCGCGGTTGTAGATGCCGTGGGCGCAAGTCCCATGGGGCAAGCCTCTTCCTTAACCGAGACATCAAGGGAAACATCGGACATTTTTGAAAGAATTGATTGAGAATTCCCTGTCATGGCAATAATCCTGATATCCAGTCTCTTTAAGGTGGGAAGTATTCTTATAATCTCTTCTGTTTCACCGCTGTTTGATATCGCAAGCACAACATCACCTTTTGAGACCATGCCGACATCACCGTGACTGCCTTCAGCAGGATTAAGGAATAAGGCCGGACTCCCTGTAGAAGCGAGGGTTGCAGCTATTTTTTTACCGATAAGACCGGATTTGCCCATGCCCGTCACCACGATCTTGCCTGTGCACAAAGACATTATATCAACAGCTTCTGCAAATGCTTCATCAATACGGTTAATGAGAGCGCTTACCGCCTCTGCTTCTATCCTTAATATATTTTTAGCCTGATCAATCAGGTCTTTCATATTTATCCGGTTTACTCCCGCCATCCTTTGATTAATTTATGTAATTCCATCAGCCGCGCTGCAAGGACGGAAAACCTTTCCAGCAACAGCATATTCGGGCCGTCGCACGGGGCCTTGTCAGGGTCTTCATGCACTTCCATAAAAACAGCATCACACCCTGCAGATACAGCGGCCCTTGCAAGGGTCTCTATGAACTCTCTCTGCCCCCCGGACCTGCTTCCCTCTCCTCCGGGCAACTGAACACTGTGAGTGGCGTCATAAACCACAGGAAACCCAAAGCCCTGCATAATAGGAATTGAACGCATATCCACAACAAGATTATTATATCCGAACGTCATTCCTCTTTCAGTCAGGATTAAATCCTTATTCCCGGTTGAAAGCGCTTTATCTATGATGTTCCGGGCATCCGCCGGGGCCAGGAACTGGCCTTTCTTGACATTAACCGGTTTCCCTGTCTCTGCTGCTGCAATAATTAAATCCGTCTGCCTGCATAAGAATGCCGGAATCTGCAATATATCGAGCACCCCGGCAGCTTCGTCCACTTCATCAATCGAGTGCACGTCGGAGGTGACCGGAAGCCCTGTTTCATTTTTAACCTTACGCAGAATTTCCAGGCCTTTTTTAATGCCCGGTCCCCTGAAGGAGTTGACAGATGTCCTGTTGGCCTTATCATAGGAGCTTTTGAATATTAAAGGAATGCCTTTGCTGTCAGAGCGCTCTTTAAGTTTACAGGCATTTCTCAGAGTCGAAGCTTCATCTTCAATAACGCACGGGCCGGCAATAAAGGCAAGGGGGTTTTTGCCGCCGATTAAGATATCACCGACTTTTACTTCTCTTGTCGCCATTTCAGATAATTTATGTACAATATTAGATTTGTCATTTAATCTTGATAAGTTAACTATACAATATTAACGTGTTTTCTTAGGGCAAGGAAGTGATTTGACCATGAATCCGGATAATCAAATATAGAGACTCCCTATTTCTTCGGGCAGTGAATCGCTGCATCATGCACATCTTCAGCAGCTTCCATAATGCCCTCTGCAAGTGTAGGATGCGCATGAATAGTGTGGGCTATATCTTTCACAGTAAGCCCCTTTTCCATGGCAACGGCAATTTCATGTATTAAGTCCGAGGCATGAGGCCCTATTATGTGAGCGCCGAGTATTTTATCGGTTTCTTCCTCTGAAATGATCTTGAAAAGTCCGGCTATCTCACCCATTGCATGGGCCTTTCCGAGCGACCTGAACTGGAACCTCCCGACTTTATACTTAATCCCTTTCTCAGCAGCCTGTTTTTCCCTCAGGCCTACGGAGCCGACTTCAGGGCTTGTAAAAATCGCTGAGGGTATCACATTATAATTAACCCCGGAGTTTCCGCCCATTGCATTTTCCACTGCAACAATCCCCTCTTTTGAGGCTAAGTGCGCAAGCATAATACCGCCGGTAACGTCTCCTATGGCATAAATCCCTTCAATATTCGTCTGCATCCTGCTGTCAACAATGATCTCGCCCCTCTGCCCTGTTTTAACACCTGCGGCTTCAAGTCCGATGCCTTCAGTGTTTACCGCCCTTCCGATGGAAACAAGGACTTTCTCAGCCTCAATGGTCTTGCCGTCCGAGAGTTGAACGGAAACACCGTTGCCTTTGACATCGACCTTCTCAACACCAATGCCGGCCAGGAGTTTGATCTTATTTTTCTTTAACTCCCTTTCAAGGATCAGGGATATCTCCTCATCTTCGGTTGATATTGCATGAGGCATCATTTCAACCATTGTCACTTCAGCTCCAAACTCTTTATATATGAAGGCAAACTCACATCCGATAACTCCCGCGCCTACAATAAGGAGGCTTTGAGGGATTGAATCCGGATTTATGGCATTATCACTGGACAGGATTCTTTCACCGTCAAAGGGGAAAACAGGTATCTGCGCAGGTCTCGAACCGGTAGCGATTATAATCCTGTCGGTTTCAACTTCTTCAGTTGTTCCGTCTTTAAGCGTAACATTTATCTTTCCGGGACCTGCAATTACGCCCCTTCCTTCCAAAAGCCCGACACCCCACGACTTAAAGAGCCCCCGAATGCCCTTGACCTGAACGCCGACTACCTTGTCTTTCCTCTCAACGATCTTCCGGATATTGGGAGAAATCGTGCCTTCAAGCTCCAGCCCGTAACTTTTTGCATTCCTTGCCTTATGGAGGACTTCCGCAGATGCGATCAGTGTCTTGGTCGGTATACATCCACGGTTAAGGCAGGTGCCGCCGACTTCACTTTCTTCAATAACAGTGACTTCAGCCCCGAGCTGAGCAGCCTTGATTGCTGCAACATAACCGCCCGGGCCTGCTCCCAGAACCGTAATCTTCATTATTTAAGTTTCACCTCTTCTTCAAGATATTTTTCATAATCAGCGGCATCCATCAGGTTATCAAGCTCGGAATCATCTTCCATTTCAATAACCGCAATCCAGCCTTTCCTATAAGGGTCTTCGTTGATTATCTCCGGCGAGTCCGACAACTCTTCATTGAATTCAACGATTGTTCCGCTCACAGGGCTTATTACCGGTGAGGTGGCCTTTGTAGATTCTATCTGGGTAAGCTCGGTCCCGGCCTCAACAGTTAAGTCTATCTCGGGTATATCAATGTATACGATATCACCAAGTGACTCCTGAGCATAAAATGAAATCCCGACCGTCGCCTTATTGCCTGAAACTTTTACCCAGGCATGTTCTTTGTGATATTTGACATTATCAGGATACATGTTTCCCTCCTTGGTTTAGGTTGCTTGGTTTAGTTTTCAACAGGATTTATCAGGTGAGTGAAATTCTAATCATAGAAAAAGATTTTGTCAAGAAATAAAACTAATTATCAATCAATTTATCAAGAAGCTCTCTTGAGCCGCTGTCCGTCCAGTCTCTGAAACCCATAAATTTGTACTTGATAACGCCCTCACGATTTATGAGAAAAGATGACGGGAGTCCCCTCACATTGTAGGATGATGCCACGCTGCCGTCACTATCTGAAAGAATAATAAAATCAGAGGGTATCTCTTTTAAAAAGTTTTTAACCTTGTCAACCGACCTGTCTGTTGAAACCGATAATATAATCAGCCCCTTATCCTTGTAGTCCTTATAAATTGAATTAAGATGCGCCCTTTCCTTCCTGCAATAGGGGCACCATGTCGCCCAGAAATTCAACAGCACCGGGCTGCCTTTAAATGATGAAAGGGAGACATCTTTTTCCGACAAATCTTTTAAAGTGAAATCCTCGGCCTTATATACTCTATTGCCATCAAATCCTTCAGCATAGCCGCCGGTCATCCAGGTCACAAAAAGAAAAATACCCGCTAAAAACACTAATGTATATATCAATCCCTGTCTTTTCATATATTGGTTCACTCCTCCTGTTTGCAATATTGCAATTCTAATGATACTAATAGAAATCTCAATTTATATCAAGGGTTTCTCTTATTCCCCGAGCATGCCGGCGGAAACAGTCTGCTTTGAAAATCTTTAATACGGCGGTGTGCCCTCCGGAACAGGCGCAGGTTCATCCGGGTTAAACGCGGGTCCCTGCGGAGTGGATGTTGAAGTTTTTTCCGGGGAAGGTTTCGGGGATTCAGCCTTTTTGCAACCCATAGTAAATAACATTGATCCGGCAATTATTAAAGAAATCACCACGACTATAATTTTTTTCATTAATAATTCTCCCCCTTCATCAACAGGTTAATGAATTAAGTCTATCATACCTTTTTTGTATCATACAAGATAATATGATAATATTCAGCGATTCAGACAGTAACGGATTAAATAGAGTCTGTGTATAAACTCAACAATTAAGCCGTCATTCCCGCATTCTGTTGGGCGGGAATCCAGTCTTTCCCGTGATTTCCGGATACCCGGGTACAGACTTCGGGCAATGACGGTTCAATTATATACAGACCTTGAGGGGTTATATATACCACGGTTTCTTTTGCTTTTTACTTATTGCTTAATAATCTCAAAAATGTTATTCTTCATTTGAAGTTCAGAAGTTTTTACTATTGGAAAGACCACAAAGACTTTTAGCTTTATGGGCTTTTTTATTTCGAGTTCAGTCATTCTGATACTTTAGTTTATAAGTTAGGAGGTCAAAGCAATATGCCTAGTGGAACAGTAAAATGGTTCAATGAATCGAAGGGTTACGGGTTTATATCAAGCGAGGACGGCAGTGATGTGTTTGTTCATTATTCCGCCATTACGGGCGATGGATACAAGTCTCTCGCCGAATTCGATACCGTGGACTTCGATATTGAACAGGGTCCGAAAGGCCCCAAGGCAGTAAACGTAGTGAAACAGTAATTGACAAATTATACCTTCTGTATCAGCAGTTGGGATGAAGGAAACATTAGATTCCGTCATTTTAAGCGAAGCGAGAAATCGCTTCGCTTTTTTTATTCCCAAACGACAGTGACAACCGCCACTGCAGTTCATCTTTTTGAATAATACTCCATCTCAAGAAGGCGAATTTTTCTGTTTACTCCCGATGAGTACCCGCCGATGGAGCCGTCCGACTCAATAATCCTGTGGCATGGGATAACAACAGGGATGGGGTTTTTTGAAAGGGCCCGGCCAACCGCCCTTGCTGCTGAAGGTTTGCCGATTTTTTCAGCAATCCACTTGTACGTCATTGTCTCTCCAAATGGTATTTCTTTCAGCGCAAGCCATACTTTTCTTTCAAAGTCCGTGCCTGTGAGGAATTTTATCTTCTGACTGAAATGAGTGTCTGACCCCTGGAAATATAATGTGAGTTCCTTTATGAGATTCCCAGGCGCTGAATCCATTTTAAAAGAAATATCAGAGGGCCTGGTGAAAGATATTCCGGAAAGAAACTTTCCTGAAAAAATCAGGTGCATGGAACCTAAAGGGCTTTTGTATATATCATAAAAAAGAGAAGATTTGTTCACTGCCTGACTCATTAAGACCGGACTCTTTTTACTTCCAGCACACCGTTTATCCGGGACATTTTTCTCAGGATATTATCGAGCTGGTGTTTATCCTTTATTTCAAGCGCAAAATTAAAGAGCGCCTGTTTTTCATGTGTTGAGGAAGCGTCGAGATGCTTTATATTAACGTTATTTGTTGATAAAACCGCGCTTAATTCAGCGAGCAAACCCCGTTTGTCAACTGTAACTACCTGCGCCTTGACAGTATAGGTGGATTCGCCGTCCCCGTCCCACTCAACATCAACAAGACGATCAACATCAATTGTATGGGTGTCAAGAGTGGGACAACTCATTGTATGTATCGAGACCCCTCTGCCTCTCGTAATAAAACCCGTTACCTTTTCACCGGGAAGGGGATAACAGCACTTTGCGCGGTGAAACATTATATTGTCAACACCTTTAATTTTTAGACCCTTGCCTTCTTCTTCCCTTCGTTCATCCTTTGCGGCGGAGACTTTTTCTTTTTCAGACTTTTTGGAAACTTTTTCAGACTCGGGTAAAAGCCTGTTTATGATCTTATGTACTGAAATCCTCCCATACCCTATGGCAACGAAGAGGTCCTCGTGGTTTTTTATCCTGTAAGGTCCGGCAACTGCAAGAATCTCTTTTGATTTAGCCAGTGACGGACTCAGGCTATATCTCCGGAGGGCCTTTTCCAGCAGCTCTTCACCAAGGGCAAAGCCCTTTTTCCTCTCCTCTACCTTCAGCCACTGTTTTATCCTTGCCTTGGCCCGCTGGGTCTTTACGAACTTTAACCAGTCCCTGCTCGGCACATGCCCCTGGGAGGTTATTATTTCTACGGTATCGCCGTTTTGCAGTTTGTACCTTAACGGGACAATCCTTCTGTTAACCTTTGCCCCCGTGCATTGATGCCCGACCTCCGTATGGATACTATAGGCAAAATCAATGGGAGTGGCATCTAAGGGAAGCTCCACTATATCCCCTTCCGGAGTGAATACAAAAACGACTCCCGGAATAATATTCCCTTTAATAGCCTCAAAGAATTCCCTTGCATCGGGCGTGTCTTTTTGTGATTTGACAAACTCCCTGAGCCAGGAAAAATATTTATCATCCACCTTGTCTGCATTATCCCGTTCCTTGTATTTCCAGTGGGCCGCGATTCCCTCTTCAGCAAGCCTGTCCATCTCTCCGGTCCTTATCTGGAACTCTACCCTCTCACCCTTCGGGCCGATTATAGTGGTGTGAAGGGACTGGTAAAGGTTCGATTTGGGCGCCCCTATAAAATCTTTAAATCTGCCCGGCACGGGTGTCCAGAGTGAGTGGATGAGACCTAAGGCTGCATAACAGTCGGCCTGGGTGTCGGTGATTATCCTTGTTGCTATTACATCGTACACCAGTTCAAACGGTATTTTCTGTTTTTGCATCTTCTGATAAATGCCGTAGTAATGCTTTACCCTGCCGAATACCCTGGCGGGAATAGAGGCGGCCTTTAAGTGCGCTTCGACTATCTTTATTACTTCATGCAGGTATCCTTCCTGCTCCTCTCTTTTTTTTGCGACCTTTTGTACAAGTTCATTATAGACATCCGGCGCAAGAAACCTGAAACTCAGGTCTTCAAATTCCGACTTCAACCAGCCTATGCCAAGCCTGTTTGCAAGAGGGGAATATATCTCCAAAGTCTCACGGGCTATCTTTTCCCTTTTGACTGCGGAAAGATATTCCAGCGTGCGCATATTGTGAAGTCTGTCGGCAAATTTAATAAGTATAACCCTCATATCCTCGGCCATTGCAAGGAACATCTTCCTGAAATTCTCGGCCTGGGCGTCCTCACTTGTTCTGAATTCTATCCGGCTGAGTTTTGTCAGACTTTCAACTAAAAAAGCGACATCTTCCCCGAAAAGGGCGCTGATATCTTCTACTGTCGTGTCAGTGTCCTCAACGGTATCGTGCAGCAGTCCCGCTGCAATTGAGTTTATATCCATTCTCATGTCGCACAGAATTCCTGCAACGGCAAGGGGGTGCTGTATATAAGGGTCACCGTCCTTTCTCTTTTGTTTATAATGCACTTCATTCGAAAAGGCGTACGCCCTTCGCAAAAGGTCGGCATTTGCATCGGAATTATATGAAAAAACCCTGTCTATCAGGGCATCTACGGTGTTTATATCTCTTAATACAACCATGATTTTATTATAACTCATTTATCGCACATTGTAATAGTTCACCGGGTATCTAATATCCCAGGTGAAGAAGTCAGGAGTCAGAATGAAAAGAGAAAAAGCTAAAGAGTTTCAAGATTTGATAGTCTGTCAAAAAGCGCATCAATCAGGAGAAATAAGTAAATTGTTAGAGGCATATTCCAAAGCAATTCTGACTCCTGGATTCTGACTCCTGAATTCTTGTTAAACATTTTCTTATGCATATTCGTGAGTGGATATGTAAAAAATTAATAATTTAGCTTGATTTTTTTAAATCGATCTGTTATTAATTATAGGATTTGCAACTTATGACAGTATAATTTTTTATAATATCTGATTTGTCGGTTTAGTTATGAGAAAAAATCTCCCGCTTATCAAGGAAGGTCTCATAAAAAAATTATATTTAATCCGGAATGGATATCAGTATCAACTTCCTGCCCTGTCGCTTCGAAGCCTGCTCGAAAATTCAGAGTATCTGCCCAGATTATTTTACGCAACAATTATGCCTGTCAAGTATTGGACAGTTAAAGAATCACGGCGCTCAAGCGCTTAATTTACGCAACCATAAGGTTAACTATTCAAGAATTTGAGCCGTATTAAAACTATTAGCAATACAAAATTTATAAAATGGATATTTTCAGCCTTTCTTCTCTCACAGCATTTGTGATATGTGAATTATTGGCCGGATTGGTTTATTTAAAAAATCCGAAAAATAAAGTAAACATATCTTTTGCAGTTGAAACGCTTTTGATCGGCGTATGGACACTTTCCCCATATGCCGCAGGTGTATCCCGCTCTAATGAAGAGGCCCTTCTTTTTACAAGATTCATTTATATTGCGGCCATTTTAATGCCCCCGGCTTTTTTGTTTTTTGTTTATAGCCTGACAGGTATCCACAGCATTAAAAAAGAAAGAAACATATCGGCTTTTTTTTACATAGTTTCCGTTTTTTTCCTGCTTAATTCTTTTAATCCTGATTTCATAAAAGATGTTGAGCCTTTTGGTTTAAGTTTTGCCGTTGTTCCGGGAACAATGTATTATCTGTTTTCCCTGTTTTTTGCAATAACGATTGTTTTCGGCTGTATAAAACTTTTTATTACATATAAAAAAATGGCCGGTTTTAAAAAGAAACAGCTTCTTTATATATTAATTGCGTTTGTTACGGCAGGCATTGCCGGATTTATCCATCTTCTTTCGGCATACGGCGTTAAAGAGATGTATCCCCATGATCTCCTTGTTATTTCATTTGCGGCCATAGTTTTATATTCTATTGTCAGGTACAGGGCAATGGATGTTTATATTGCATTTGACAAAACAATGGCCTACTCCCTCTCCACCGGACTCCTCACGGCCCTGTTTATTGTTCTCGTTCTTGCTGTGACAAATGTATTTTCAACTTTTGTGGAAATACATTCTTTTCAAATCAGTATATTTGCCGCCCTTTTCATTGCTCTCCTTTTTAATCCGTTCAGAAACAGGATTCATACCGTAATTGACAGGGTTTTTTATAAAAAATCTTATGATTATTATGCCACCATACAGCAGGTCGGTTCTACACTTACTTCAATGTTTGATTCACAGGAGATATTGCAGTTTACAGGGAATATAATTTATGAGGTAATGGGATTGAAAAGCATTTATCTGCTGTCTGCTAAAACAGGCGGTGGTTATGAGGTTGTTTACCATACGTCTAAAAAAATCAAAAGGAAAAAAAATAAAGCGCAGCCTCCGGACCCTGAAGAGAGCATAAGGATAGGCAATCGATCAGGGATAGTCAGGTATTGCAGGAAATCCGGAGATATTATTATCAGGGATGCGCTGCCGGAAATTGAAGCAAGCCTTGAACGCGACATGATTGGAAAAATCAAAGATGATCTTGCACTCTTTCATGCTGAAGCGGTAGTCCCGGTCATTGTTGACAACAGGCTGTCGGTTTTAATCGTGCTGGGGGAGAAATTATCAGGCGATATGTTTACCAATGAAGACATTAACCTGCTTAATACGATTTCCGATCAAACGGCCATTGCCATTAAAAATGCCGGGCTTTACAAGGACAAGGTTCATTCGGAGTGGCTTGCATCCATAGGCATGATGTCCGCGACTTTTGCGCATGAGATCAGGAACCCCCTGACTTCGCTTAAGACTTTTGCGCAGTTGATGCCGGAGAAGTATAATGACGCTGAATTCAGGGACACATTTTCAAAGATTGTCGAAGGTGAGATAGAAAAAATAGACGGGCTGATCGGCGATCTCCTGGATTTTTCCACTGAAAAGAAGTCTTCCCGTATTAACAATTTCAACCTTGTATCACTCGTGGATGAGACAGTTGATTGTGTCAGGAAAAAAATGGAACTGGAGAAGAAGAAAATTGATATCAGGAAAACATACAACGGAGATAAAGTATATATGTCGGGCGATGCAGCGAAGCTGAAACAGACGTTTATGAACATATTAATAAACGGTTGCCAGGCAATGCATGGAGAAGGTGTATTAACAGTTAAAATTAAACCTAACGGTAAATATATTGATGTGACGGTTGCGGATACGGGAGAAGGCATTGATACCGGCGATATTTTAAAGATATTCGACCCTTTTGTCACCTCCAAGGATATGGGATTAGGCCTCGGGCTCGCTATCAGCAAGAGAATTATAGAAGACCACAACGGGCGAATAAATGTTAAGAGTAAATTATCAAAAGGAGCGGCATTTACAGTTTCATTGCCTGTACAGAATTAATAAATGCTAAATCCATATTATTTTGATAGCATATAGTCTATGGAACTTATCGCATTATTGAGTAATAGTGATGATCTGATTATTCCGGATGTAAAGGATGCACTCAGGAAGTATACGGTGTATCCGCTTAAAACTTTAGAAGAACTTGAGGACCTGTACGGCAATATCCCTCTGAACCTCTTCCTTATTGATACAACCTCCCAGAGGTTGTCTTATCTCGGTGATTTCCTGAATAAACTCGATGAAAATGTGGTCATGCTTATTGCGCCTGAAAAACTTGACAGGTTTAAGATGGATAATCTCCCGCAGAGTGTATTTGATTCCATTGATATCGGGTCGATAAGAACCGATCTTCCGGTTATAGTTGAACGTGCTCTCGAAAGGCAGCGGTTCGGGAATGAGATAAAGTTATTGAAGCAATCGCGGGATATTACATCACCGGTGCAGATGAAGGCTTATAACGGATTAGAGACGGAAACATTTTTAAACCGCAGCGAACCTGTGCCGGGCGGCAGATATATCCATGAAAAGGTTATTGTCAATTTTGCCAGAATGTTATCTGTAAGTTTTGACATGCGGAAGCTTTTAGATCATTTTATAGATTCCGTAATGGAGATTGCCCGTGTAAGCAAGATGTCTATTATGCTCAGGGATAAAGAAGGCTTTCATCTCAAGACGCACTACGGCATAGATCCATATATTGCCGATAATCTTAAACTTCGGAAAGAGAGCGCCCTTGCAGGCCGGCTGACAAGAACAGGGCGGATCATTCAAAAGCCCGACGGTCTTGCAGATGCGGATTCGACAGGCATCAGGAACGAAATGGAAGCCCTGCAGTGCTCGGTTTCATTTCCCATGATATACAAGGGCAAGCTGATAGGGATATTTAATATCGACGATAAAATCACTGAAGAGCCGTTTTACAGGGAGGAGCTGGAGATAATATACGTGTTATGCAATTATCTTGCGGCTGCTGTCAAGGATATAGACCTCTATCATCAAATGTGGTATCAGAAGGAGTTCACAAAGAATATACTTTCAAGTATGAGCAGCGGAATGATCGCAATAGACTGCGATGAAAAGATCACTATTTTTAATCAACAGGCATCGGAGATTCTGAACCTTGATCCTTCAGAAATAATCGGCAGTGATTTAAGGGCGCTTCCACCGCCCCTGGGAGATATATTATATGAAACCCTGTCAGCCGGCATTTCTTACAGCCGGTACGAGGTTACAATAAATCCTGCAAAATTGCCTCTTGGAATAAACAGTTACAGGCTGCTCGACGAGCAGAAAAACCCGGTAGGAGCGGGTATTTTATTTTCCGACCTCTCTGATTCCAGGAAGTTGGAGGAGGAGCAAAGGAAAGCAGAGAACCTCAAAGCCGTAAATGACCTTATGGCAAAGATAGCCCATGAGGTGAGGAATCCCTTAACTTCAATACAGACGTATGTGCAATTATTGAATGATAAATACACGGATGATGAATTAAACAAGTTTTATATCTCAACCGTAAGTCAATCGATTAACACGCTTGACAGTCTGATTGATAAACTGGTGACTTTTTCAAGCGCTCAAAACTATAATTTTAAAAAAGTGGAAATAAACGGCTTTTTAAGCGAGACCGAAGATTTCATATTAAAGGATATGCCTCAGACCCACCGGTTATCAAGGCAGGTAATGGATAACTCTTTTTATATTAATGCCGATATAAAACAGATGACAAAGGCAATTTACTATATTATATTATTTATTTTTGATAAAACGCCTGAAGGAACGTTTATTACCATGGATGTTGACACAATAATGCAGGATACCCCTTTTATTGAGATATCGATAAAATATGCCGGAGATATATCTATTAGGGACGGGAAGCAGAACTTATTAAAACCCCTGCTGGATATCGGTCATCTTGGAACCGAATTGAATGTGCCGATAAGCCATAAAATTATTGAAGGGCATAGCGGAAGTCTTGATATGAAAAGCGAGGGTGGCATTAATACCTTTATCATTAGATTACCTGTTGTTGACAGGAGAAGCTCTGAAGTCTCCTTTGAGCGAGGTCATTTCAGTGGATAACAGAGAAAAAATTCTTATTATAGATGATGAGCTGGCGCCGAGGGAATCCATACGGATGATTTTAAAGGATCAATATGCCATATCCACGGCTGAAGGGGCGCTCGAAGGTCTGGATATTATGAGCCGGAATTCTGTAAACCTGGTAGTAATGGATATAAAGATGCCGAAAATGGATGGAATCACGGCATTACAGGAGATAAAGAAAAGACATCCTGACACTGAAGTTATTCTGTTGACGGCATATGCCAGTCTTGAAACAGCCAGGGATGCGATACGGTTCGGCGCTTTTGATTATTTGATAAAGCCCTTTGATAAAGACGATGTGTTATCGGTTGTCGGGAAAGGATTGGCGAAAAGGCGGGCCAACACGGGTTTGAAGCTGGAGCGCGATATATTGTTAGACAGGGCGTCCTATCTTGAAGAGCAGGTGAATAATGCACGGAGTAATATTATGACATGCTACGAAGGCACGGTTAATGCGCTGATTCTTACTATTGATGCTAAAGACCATTATACATATGACCACTCAAACCGGGTTGCAAGATTATCTTATTCTTTGGCAAAGGCAATAGGGGTTCCCGATAAAACAGTAAAAGAGATAGAGAATGCAGCCTCTATCCATGATATAGGAAAGATCGGCATAGAAGAAAATATTCTCAAAAAAAACGGGAAGCTGACTCCTGACGAATATACGGAAATTAAAAAACATCCTGCAATAGGCGCCCGGATTGTTCAGTCCGTGCCGTTTCTTGAGGACGCGATCCCGGTCATTCTTTATCACCATGAAAGGTTTGACGGAAAGGGATATCCCGAGGGCAGAGGAGGGGAAGAGATACCTCTCGCAGCAAGAATAGTAGTTGTTGCAGATGCCATTGATGCAATGATGAGCGCCAGGCCTTACAGGGACGCTCTTACCATAAAAAAAGTTTTAGACGAATTAAGAGATAATACCGGAACCCAGTTTGATCCGGGGATTGTGGATGTTATATTGAACGGAAGTGTATCGCTTCTGTAAAAAAGGGGTAACCGTTCACAGGGTGCAGGGAACAGTTGTCAGGGTGCAGAATGAAATTTAATGATTTAGATGTGTGGAGAAGTGCGGCAAGGTAGCCATGCTGGTTTAATCAGATCAAAACAAAACATCCAAGAAAAACCGGACATGTTCTTTCTGCACACTGCGCCCTGACAACTGCACCCTGTGAACGGTTAAATATTATCTTCCATTTCCCAGACGCCGCAGGGGCAAATGCCTGCGCAGAAGCCGCACCCGATGCAAAGGTCGCTGTCAACCATATATTCATATGAGCCGTCTTCATATCCTTTCCTGGTGATGGCTCCGTTGTAGCAGACGGTTTCGCACATATGGCAATCCCTGCATACGGCGCATGACATGCAGCGGTTCGCTTCTTCCACAGGAGCAAATGGCTCACCCTTGCACACATCGTAATATGCTGTTTTGATTTTTTCATACGGCGCCACCGGTTTCGGAGGGGGCATATTGTAAGACCTTCCCGAAAGCAGCGCATGGACGGCATCTGCCGCTGTTCTGCCGTGCCCGATTGCATGAGTTACAAGACCGAGCCTTGTGGCATCGCCGATTGCGTAAACCCTCGGATTGGAAGTGTGACCCGCATCATCCGCCTGTATCCACCCGTTTTTGTCCGTATGAACGGAAGGCGGCAGGAATTCCGTCATGGGCATATCGCCTATGGATATTACGACAAGATCGGCCTTAAGTGATGTCCCGTCCGTGAAATATATCTTCCCGTTCTTTTTTTCATATTTTTCCGCAAACATAGGCCAGACAATCTTTGTCCCCAGGGATTCTGCAATCTCCAGTTCCTTCCCGAATGCCGCAGGCTCCTGGATGTCAACCGCAGTGACTTCTTTTGCACCGCAGTGATAAGCCTCCGCAGCAACGTCCATGCCCACATTCCCGGCGCCGATCACCACCACGCTCCTTCCCTTTAAATCCGGGGCATCCCCGGTGTTTATACCCTTCAGGAAGTCATAAGCAGGGACCATGTCTTTTGAGCCGGGAACATTCATTATCCTCGGCCTGTGGGCCCCGCATGCAACAACAACAACGTCATGTGATTTATATATGAGGTCGAATTTCTTCCTGTGCACCTTTGTGTTGAGATGCACATTTATGCCGATTTCTTTAAAACGGTCAATCTCTTTTCGCAGCACTTTTTGCGGCAGCCTTTCTCTCGGGATGCAGAGTTCAAGCTTTCCGCCGAGTTTCCCCTCCGCCTCATAAAGGTCAACATCATGTCCCTTCAAAGCAAGCTGCCAGGCAACGGAAAGCCCTCCCGGGCCGCCGCCGATTACGGCAGCCTTTCTCGAAGTCTTTTTCTGCGGCTTCGGGGCCTTGATCTCAAGACTTGCACTTCCCATTTCCTTGATATTGTATGCCCTGTCCACCCGGCCCCTTGTGCATGCCTGCATACAGAGGTTGGGGCAAATCTCCCCGCATACCGATGCAGGGAGCGGGCTGTACTGAAGAACCAGTTCCAGGGCTTCATGGAGCTTGTCCGCCCTGATGAGCTGGGCGCGTTTTTGTGACGGGATCCCGGTAGGGCATGCATACTCACAGGGGGGGGCATATTTATAATTGTTCCAGACAGGCCTGAACCTCCTGTCATCGCCTGTTGTGACGTATGGAAGAATGGTTAAAGGATGGGTTAAGTACTCTCCGAAGATACCGCCCTTGCCGACGCTTTTCTCCCAGATGCCGGAACGGAACTCTGCAATGGACATCTTAAAGTCTTTTTTCTTTGCCCTTTCCTGTGCGGTAAAAGGGACAAGTTTTTTCCAGTCTTTTATCGAACGTGAAAGCTCTTTGTAGCGCTCCGGCCTTTTTATGGCCTTGAGATACGGCTTCATGTTCACAATAAGCCATTTCCAGTCCTGGTCGGTCAGGTCAAGGAGTTTTACATCGGTTTCGCTGTAACCTTTAATCGGTCCGCGAAAATATACTACTCCGGCCACCATTCCCACACACGGACGGTAGCCGAGGATATTTTCCGGGTTCCTGGGATTTACCCCGCACACAACGGCAATTCCACCTGCCTTGAACTCGGCGAAGGTGTCACCCACATCCCTGAAGTACCACGACTGGGGCGGATCGAATTTCGGGTTATGTTTGGTCATGGTATCACAGCGCGCGCCGCCGCCGCCCTGTACATAGAGTTTCCCCTGTGCAGCGGCATTGTGGGCCCCATCGGTGACATCGCCTAAAACCGTTATGTCCGCGCCGCAGTTTATCCAGCCTGCATCATCGGATGCGCTGCCCTTCACAACTATCTCGGTGCCGAACATACCCATACTGCCGAGCCTCTGCCCTACAGGGCCTTCAACAGTAATTTTTACTGTCTCGCCTCCCGGCCATATACGTCCGCCGATACCGTGCTGGCCATCGGCAAGCACATGGATATTTCTTGCTCCCTTTCCGACAACTTCCTGAATTTCTTCCTCAAGAACCCTGGAAGAAAGCCTCCGGCCTTTAACAATTCCTTTTAAAGTTACTTTCTTTTTCATAATCAATAATATATTGCTCAATGTAGCTCAAAAAAAAACCATGTTGAGCGACTTTAAGCAACATTGAGCCATGTAACTCAACACACATAGCTGATCTTCAACCTTTCGGCCACTGCCGGATCATCGGCGCTTATGCCGTCGGACATGCCGATCGGTAATTCAGTGCTTCGGCCCATTGGCGCAAAAATCTTTTTCAGCTCCACATCTATGGACTTGAATACTTCAACCACCCTTTCGGCGACCACATCGGGATCAAGTCTCCTGTAAAGCCTGGGGTCCTGCGTGGTAATGCCTCTCGGGCATCTACCGATGTTGCAGACATTGCAGCGGTTGTATTCATCTCCGAAACATCCCGCAGCAGCCTGCATGATATATTTCCCTATTGAAACAGCAGATGCCCCGAGCATAAACAGGGCTGCGGCATTGGCGGCAAGGTTCCCTTTCTTGCCCGCGCCGCCTGCGGCGATCAGGAGCAATTCGTTCTGTTTGCCCTGTGCCACAAGGTCGAGATAACACTCCCTTATATTTGAAGCAATGGGATGTCCCATGCTGTCCATTGATACATTATAAGCGGCCCCTGTCCCGCCGTCGTCACCGTCAATAGACAGGGCAGCGGCAAAAGGATTTCTCACCAGGTTGTTAAGAACAGCCTTTGCAGTCCTGCTGCCTGAAATCTTCGGATAAACAGGCACCCTGAATCCCCAGGCCATGGACATTGACTGGATCATTTTGGCAACAGCCTCTTCAATTGAGTATTTGGTCTGGTGAGTAGGCGGTGAGGGAAGGTCCACGCCCATAGGCACGCCCCTTATCTCGGAAATGAGTTTCAGCACCTTATGCGCCATAAGAAGTCCGCCGTCACCCGGTTTTGCGCCCTGTCCGTATTTAATCTCTATTGCGCACGGGTCTTCAACCATATGGGGAAGCGCCCTGACAATTTCATCCCACCCGAAATATCCGGAGGCGATCTGCGGGATAAAGTATTTTATGAATCTTGATTTAAGAAGCCGCTGAGGCATGCCGCCTTCACCTGAGCACATGACAACAGGCATATTTTCAACTTCATTTAAATAGGTGACGCCCATTGCCAGCCCCTCCCACATATTCGGAGAAAGGGCCCCGATGGACATGCTCCCGATCATTACCGGATATATTTCACGAACCGGCGGTATAAACTTGCCGGATTTTTTATCAACATCTAATTTCCCGTTGATAATCTTAAGCGGCAGTTCTTCTGCGGGAAGTATTCTGCCGAGGTAAGTCCTGATTCTGAATTCATGCCTGCCCGCATCAAGCGCAGGGTCGGTAAGCATGGATATCCTTGTGAATCTCAGCCTGTCCAATGTTGACGGCCGGGGGTCGTTTCTCCTTCCGCCCCTCCTGTATGGATGGCCGCCCTTATTTTTATGAAAGGGGAACTTGTTCCGGGAATTGTATTCCGGCTCTATTGCCTCATTCGGGCAAACGAGGGTGCACGCTGCGCAGCCTGTGCAGTATCTCCCGATATCGGTTGACTGTTTTATAATTGTGACAACCCGTCTCACCGCCTTTGGTTCAGGCATACCCCCTTCGGAATGCAGGATTCGCTGAACTATGACGGACGGTTCAATTGAAAACATGGGACAGACGGCCGTGCACCTGCCGCAGCGCTTGCATCTCTCGTCTCTCCACCTGATTATATATGGAAAGTCCCTGAGAGACAGTTCGTGATTATTGTCTAACCGTGAAGCTGGTTCCATACCGTCACCTCCCGGGCGCCAGGCTTGATGATAACCATATCGAATTTCATCGGGAATATATCCTCTGACCTCTCCCTTTTTGGGATTGCGCTGTCAAGCCCGCACTCTTCGGACATAAGCCCGTATTTACCTTTAGAGCCCCCGACTACTCCCGGCCTTAATTTCTTCGCATCCTGAACCATAAAGCATGTCCCGTCAGGCGTAAAACCGATCACGCAATTAGGGCCGTCTATACAAAGAGGTCTCAGCGATATTTTCAGGAATCTCGCCGCTTCACTGTCCGCCCTTGCATTAATCTCTTCCTGCTTAAGGGGAGTCACAATATCCTTGTAATATGTAAGAGGATAACCGAGGCGCTTGCAGGTGTAATGGAGGATATGGCAGAAGACCTCGCTGTCACTGTTATAACCGATATAACCGGGGAACCCCCTGCCCGAGAGAAATTCTCTTATTGGAACAAAGGCCGTGTTCTCACCGTTTGTCATTGAGCCGTACCCCTGGATAAAGAACGGATGACAGGCATAGAGATTTATGGCATAGTTGGTGTTCTGCCTGCCTTGGGCAAGAATAATCTTTGCCTTAAGGGAAGATTTATCAAGGCCGAAGAATGTGCCGAGCTGAAGCGGGTCCCCGACCTCTTTTAATGTGATAATATCGGGGTAGAAAGAAAATACGATAATTGATTCATCACTTTCCCCCAATTTCCTGAGGCTCAGCCTTGTATTCAACAGTAAGTTTTCTTTATCTTCAAAAGGCCTGTCTTTAAATACATCGGGATAATCATAAACCCTTGAAAAATAGTAGTCACGGGCTTCAATGCCTTTCACAGGCCTGGTTTTCGGGGTCCATGTATATTTCAGCCTGAAGCCGAGCCTGTCCATAAAACTGTCAAGCTTGTTGATCCCATCCCTGGAACAGATTCCGGAGAGAATGGGATAGTCCTTAAACTCCTCGAATTCCCCACCCAGGCCTTTCAGGGCCAGTCCCATCCCGGAGCCGTCATGCCCCTCCTTCATTGTCTCAAGGGCAATAATGTTCTCTATCGGTGAAAAATATTCGTCTGATGTTATGGCAACGAGTCTGCACATTTTTATTTCCCGGCATTAAAAAACTTGTTTCAGGCAAAAATAGCGTCTATACCATTTTCCTGCCAAACAGTCCCGGTGGTATATGACGCAATCAAATGATAAAATTAATGGATTTCAATAATAACAATTAAAAGCGGCCTTTGTAAACTTTACATTATAAAGTCAAAATCTTTTCCTTGACAATACTCCTTTTTTATGTTTCAATTGAATCAGTTGTAGTCATATGGATAATATAAATTGTATGAATAATAAAGGAGGATGAATGGCCTATTACAAAGATTTGGCCGGTAAATTCAGACAGATATCACAAGACCCGGATAAGTTTCTCGACGTTTTTGCCGAGTTCGACTTTGTGCGTGATGAAGGCGAATGCAATTTCTTCTGTCCCGAATGCAGAAATATGTTGAAATGTGGCGATTATAACGAGTTCGAAGATGATTGGGAATGGTTTTATATATAGGAAGTATTATCTCTTCTGAATAATGTTGTGCATTTTGAGAGGATATAAATTATAAAAAATGATGATATTGATAAATTAGGTATAAATATTCATACTGTGGCCAAAGGGAGAGAGGCTCCGCAATATTGGAGTCGGACGCAAATCCGTAAAAAAAACACCTGAGATAATAGTTGATAAACTCGTAATAAATCCTGAAAAGCAGTTTTTTGTCATTCCCGTGAAAACGGGAATCCAGTCTTTTCAGGTAGTTACATGTTTCCTGGATACCCGCTTTCGCGGGTATGACGACTTTTTACGAATGTATCAATAAATGGCTGATTATATAATCAACATTATTACACCTGCAGTCGGGAGTCTCGGTGTTCTGGGATACTGGATCGCTTTTTTTGCGGCCATGCTTGAAACCACAATTATAATAGGCCTGTTTCTCCCCGGCTCAACCGTCATCCTCCTTCTCGGAGGCATGTCCGCTTACGGATATTTTGACCTTGGGGACCTGCTCTGGTTTGCCATAGCCGGCGCCATCCTTGGGGATAATATCAATTTTTATCTCGGGAAAAAATATGGGTCTGCATGGGCGCAAAAGGGTGTATGGTTCTTAAAGCAGGAATATTTTGAAAAGGCCCGGTCCTTTTTTGATGCACACGGAGCAAAAAGCGTTTTCTTCGGCCGCTTTGTTCCGTCAATAAAAGAGATTATGCCTTTTATTGCCGGAACAGTGAGAATGCGGCGGAGAACTTTTCTGCTCTGGAACATCCTCGGCGCTATCGGATGGGGCTTTCAATGGATACTCGCCGGTTATATCTTTGCAAAGTCCCTGAGCCTGGCCCGTATGTGGCTGTCCAGGATGGGGTTTTTTGTGGCCGCTGTCTTCCTCCTGTTCCTGATATTTTACCTCATCAAACTGGCTGTACTTAAATACGGACGGCAAGTATTTTCTTTTGCAGCATCAGTCGCGCGTTCGATCGGACATGCGGTGATTACAAACCCTGATGTTGAGAACCTGGTCCGGAGACACCCTTCTTTTTTTCAATTTATAAGGAAACGCATTGCACAGGACACATTTACCGGACTGCCTTTGACGCTCCTCGGCATTGCCTTTATCTATGTCCTTGTTCTTTTTGGAGGGATCGTAGAAGATTATCTTACAGGAGACCCTATTGTTGCGGTCGATGTCCGCATTGCGAATCTTATGCCGTTATTCCGCACCCCCGGACTCATAAAACTGTTTTTATGGATTACTCTGCTCGGCAAGTGGCAGGTCGTCCTCGGTTTTACGGCTGCGATGGTTGGGACATTATGGGTGACGCGAAGGCGCTGGTATATTTTCCCATTCTTTCTGTCTGTTGCAGGGAGTGGACTGTTTACCGGTCTCGGCAAGCTCGCATTCCACCGCCCCCGCCCGGAATGGCCGGTATATCTTGAACATTCTTTTTCATTTCCCAGCGGACATGCGACCATTGCCGTTTCATTTTACGGTTTCATAACATACGTCCTGGTAAGCAGCATGAAAGAATGGAAGTCAAGGATAAATTTATTTTTTGCCGGGGTCATAATAATATTCCTTATCGGATTCAGCCGGATTTACCTGGGGGTGCATTATCTGAGTGATGTCTGGAGCGGATACCTGGTCGGCACACTCTGGCTGATTATCGGGATCAGTCTCTCTAAATATTTGCAGCCGGCCGACTTTCGCTTAACGGCTTCGCTGTCCGGTAAAAAGTTAAAATATGTCCCGGCAGTGTTAATCCTTTCATCGCTCGTATTCTATGCCGGTTTTGCGATGCAATATAACCCGGAGCTTCTGCAACCGCCTTCCGAGCATGCGTATTTACGTGTAAACAATGTACAGGATATTTTTGCGGATGAGCATGCAAAATATACGGAGACCTTTACCGGCAGAGAGCAAAATCCAATAAATATCATTGTCATTGCAAAAAACGACGAACAATTCATTGAATCTATCACAGATGCGGGCTGGTTCCTTGCCGACACACCCGGCTTTCGATCATTGGCAAAAACATATAAAGCCGCCCTTCTTAATGAACCCTATCCCACGGCGCCGGTTACTCCTTTGTTCCGGAATGCCCGGGTAAATGACTTTGCCTTTGAAAAACCGACCGGCGCCGATACTGTCCGCACAAGGCATCATGTCAGGTTCTGGAAGACAAAGTACGTAACGAAAAGCGGCGATGCCGTATATGTCGGGGCAGCGAGTTTCGATAGCAGTGTCAAGTGGGGCATTACCCATCGAATCAATCCTGATGTCGATGCGGAACGGGATTACTTTTGCAACAATTTAATTCAAACGAAAAAAGCCGGCGGTTCCGGGAAGATGCAATTAGTAAAGCCGGGAGCAGGGCGCAATTTTACCGGAGACCCTTTTTTTACCGATGGAGAAGTGTGCCTGATTAAATTAAATGCAGTTGACTGACCGGGCAGGAGAGACACATGTCCTTCTGCCGTTTGGAAAGTTTATCTATCTTATACAGATTATACCCTACATTCCGATAGTTCAGCATAGTTAGTTCAGAATTTATTCTCTTTATATTTCAATAAGTTATCTTTTTTGGCAAGCTATCTTAATCACTCATATTTAACAGTTTTTAATTTTATCATATTTTTCAGTAATTCTTTCTCTTTGTTGTTAATTTCAACAAACTCATTTATAGCCTGTTTGTGTTTTCTATAGTTATTGAAGAGTTTTCTGACCCCTTCTCTATCAGCGACTCTGATGAGCTTATTTATCAATTTACCATTTTCCCATCTTGAAAGTCTTGTAACAGGATGTATGGGTTCTTGTTCACAGCGACAGCCTTTTTTCCCACATTTCATTAGAGATTCTCTAAGCTTCAATGCTAAAGAGAATTAACCCACCAGATCATATTTTCAGAGAATATCTGAATGCCTATTTAGTGTCTGTTTATAAATTGCCGTTTTTTTGTTTTTGTCATACCCGAAGTCTGTAATCGGGTATCCAGAAGTCTTTAAAAACACTGGATTCCCGCCCAAAGGACCGCGGGAATGACAGCTTAATTATTGAGTTTATGGACAGACTCTATTTAGGCAATTCAATAGATAATAATTTCGCACTGTAGTTTTCCGACCCGGTTTTCTACCAGGAAAGATTAAAAACATCAGGAATTCAATTTAGGTAAAACAAACATACCAGCAAATTGCACCGGTATTTCTCAAAAAGCCGCAACGAGTGATAGCATATCTGCACATGAATGTGATGGCGCTCATGGTGGCAACACTTATTGAACGTCAACTACGAATTGCTATGAAAAGAAAATCTATTAAAACACTTCCCATTTATCCCGAAGAAAGATCATGTAAATATCCAACCACTTTTGATATAGTGAGATTATTCAAAGGTGTTGAACGATATGAGGTAGTGCAGGGTGAGAATATTTGCGTATTCCCCGCTAAACTAAACAAAATACAAAAACAGGTGCTTGATCTTCTGGAGGTGCCTGTTTC
>DRDE01000190.1 GCA_011040095.1 Nitrospirota bacterium | reverse complement strand
CTGTGCATTAATTAATTTTTCCAGGCCGGCAGAGTCCTTTTTATCTGCGGATTCATCCGCGGTTTCAGACACTAAAGCGCCTGTCTTTATGTTATTATTATCCAGGGTGTTTAATGCGCGCTTAGCCGCTTGCGTATTTTCACTGTTTGCCGGGTTAATTTCAGAATCCACGGATTTTGCAGGAATGCCGTTTAATACTGCCCCGGTCTTCGGATCGTTCCCTGTGCCTTCACTGCTTCCGGGTTTCCCCGATGCCTTTTCATCAGCCTTTGAAACATTACCGGTTGACTCTTC
The DNA here is from genome assembly GCA_011040095.1 of Nitrospirota bacterium. Classification (GTDB taxonomy): domain Bacteria; phylum Nitrospirota; class Thermodesulfovibrionia; order UBA6902; family UBA6902; genus BMS3ABIN06. Next base: position 6,169 of record DRDE01000190.1, on the reverse strand, counting down.
GGCCAGGATATTCAGCAGACCGGATAATATAGCGTCTGTATTACCCTCTCCTCCGGCTTCTCCATTGATTGTTGCTTCGCTTTCATTGACAAGGGATTTATCAGAGCCGCTGTTTGATACATCTCCCGTTTCCGGAGGGTTTTCCTTAGCTCTCTTTTCCCCCGAGGCAGCTTCCGACTTTCCGGTATCCCTGTTATCAATCTCAGTGAATTTATCTTTTTGTTCCGGGCTGCGCCTGTATTCCGGGCCGTTAATTTCCCTGTTTCCGTCCGGCTGCTCCGGTCTTCCCTTAATTTCGTGTGATCTGCGATTATATTCCCGTCTGTCAAATGCTGTTTGCCTGTCCGGCCTTGTTTCGATCCGTCCGTTTCCGTTATAACCGTTTGGCCGGGAAATTTCCGGAAATCCGGGGGTATCGCCTGACCTGATATTATTAATAAAAGAACTGAAGGTGAACCTATTGCCGTATACATTGCCGCCGGGATTGAAGTTAGCCTTTGCATTCAGCTGCGGGCTGCCGCTGATTTCCGCCATTCTTTGTGCGATAACGTTCATGCCGCTCATTAAAGCAAGAGGTATGCCACATATCCGGAACGTGGCAACGCACTGATTTTTACTGGTTTTTTAATTTCCGGGGTAATATTTATAGATTGTAATCAGGAACAAATTTTCTCGGGCAGGAAATTTTTTACCTCTGTTCCGGAACCGGTTTTCAGGACATTTCTTTATGGTTAAGCCGGTTGATCCTTAAGGATATTTCCGATCTCCTCTATATCCTTTTTCAATTGAGCGCCGAGTTCGTCAACGCCCGGGAATTTCATTTCATCCCTTATTCGTTTGATAAAATAAATCCTCAGGGTTTTTCCCAGAAGCCGGCCGTTGAAATCAAGGACATGGGTTTCAAAACTGAATTTTTTGTCTTTAAATGTAGGATTGTGTCCTATATTTGTAGCTCCCCCGTACATCTTCCCGTCTATATCGACCTTTACAGCATAAACACCGTCTTTGGGCAGCAGTTCATTGGCTGTCAGGAGGTTGGCAGTCGGGGTATCAAGAAGGCTCTTTCCCCTTTTCGCCCCTTCAACTACTATGCCTTCAACGGAATATTGCCTCCCCAGAAACTTTGCCGCCTCATCAACCCTGCCTTTTGCAATAAGGTTCCGGATCATGGAACTGCTCAGTGTCGCATTGTTTATCTTTATTTCCTCTATAATGGCAACGGTAAAACCGCATTCTTTGCCTATCTTCTTCAGGAGTTCAGGAGAGCCCTTTCTCCCTTTGCCGAACAGGTAATTGGATCCGATAAATATCTCTTTAACGCCGAGGGCCTTACAGAGAATTTCCCTGACAAAATCGCCGGCGCTTATATTGGCGAATTCTTTTGTAAAATTTGCGCATATTATAACGTCTATTCCGCATTCTTCTATGAGTTTGATCTTGTCCTTGTAAGTAGTGAGCAGTTTGGGCGCTCTTTCCGGTGCAATAACCCTCAAAGGGTGAGGCACAAATGTATATACAACCGATGTCCCTTTCTTTTCCTGCGCCCTTTCAATTAACATCCGGAATATGGCCTGGTGGCCGAGATGTACTCCGTCAAAATTCCCGAGTGTCAGCACGGGACAGGGCATTTTTTGTTTTATATTTTCCAGTCCGTCAATTATTTTCATATCAATCCGGCGGTTAATTAAGGCATTGAAAATTTTATGCGCAAGGCAAACATTCGCTTATGCCGGCAAGCGCTGAATTATTGCGCGGGATATTTCTAAGAATTTCCTTGATAATCCCTGTCAGCATTAACAGGATTTTGTAAATATTATAACTGCCTTGTGCAGTTTCAGGAAAAATTATGATAGAGGGAAAGACCTTTGTTTGTCAATCACTCACCACACCATTGAGAAGATAAAACGAAGCAAAGATATTGGTTTTTTGAATAATCGGGTTTATTCGTTGAACCTAAAAACGGCAGTCAGCCACCGACATTGTCAACTTGTGCCTGAATTACGGATACAGCATGCTGTATCCGAGGGTATGGCAGGCATTGATCCTGATCCCGGACGGGCTGAATCCGGGGATAAATTATCTTCACAAGGAACAGGACGGCAAGCCCACACTCCCCATGAATTCAAAGGGGATGAATATCCCGGACGGACACGCGCGAATTTATCATCTGTCTCAAAAAATACAAAGCCCCCAATCCCTGAACCTGAGTATTTATTGACAACCACCCACCGCATAGCATAGAATATGCTATAAATACGGCAATGCCGAAATTTTCATTAAAGAAGGAGTCAAAATAATGGGAACGACAAAGACAGCAACGGCCAGGGCATTGATAGATCCTGAAGTCAAGAAGCAGGCGGAGGATATCCTTAATGAACTGGGATTGTCTGTCTCCGGCTCATTTGAGTTGTTTTACAGGCAGGTCATTGCCCAGCATGGATTGCCCTTTGAACTTCGGGTTCCCAATAAAAAGATGATGAAAGCCATTGAGAATTCGAGGCAGGGCAAAGGCAAAAGATTTTCCACGACTGAAGAGCTTTATAATGATCTTGGGATATGATGAGATCAATCAGACGCGACACGCAATTCAAGAGAGATGTAAAGAAGGCGCTTAAACGCAATAAAGATGTCAACAAGCTTAAAAAAATCATCAGCCTTCTGGTCAATGCCGAAAAACTCCCTCCTGAAAACAAAGATCATCAACTCAAGGGCACATTGAAGGATTGCAGGGAATGCCACATTGAGCCTGACTGGCTGCTTATTTACCGCATAGAAGGAAGCGAGCTTTGTCTTGTGCGAACAGGAACTCATTCAGACCTGTTTGATTAACCGGCAGGCAGCAGATATATATACAGATAAAAGAGGAGATTTGGCCGGTCCGATTGAGCAAAACCGCAGGAATAACCGGTTATTTAGAAGATTTTGTAATTGAGGAGCGGTCAAAGATGGCCCGAAGATGAGATGCGAAAATGTGAAGTTATTTTTTGGCGGCTCCTTATGTTCCTGGAGTTTTATGGCCCGATTAGTTTTAAGGGGATTGAAACAGGGAGGGAATGGTTCCGGGTTTAAAAGACAGGTACAGGAAGGCGCCGGGGCGAACTCCAGGTTGCCCCGGATGAAGAATGTAACCGTTCAATCTCTCTCTCATTTTACAGTTGATGCAAATAACCGCAGAAGTTATAATAACGCAATGGGGCAAATATCAATTATTCTTAAGTTAAACTCATTTAACTATAAAACACTTACTGTGTCCACTGCTCCTTACAAGAAGGAGGCATATTAATGTCAAAAGAAAAGATTTCTATTTTAGTAGCCGACAATAGCCTGCCGGGTATAGAGATAATCAGGTCAACCTTAGGTAATTATGATGATATGAATTACACCATTGACACTGCCAGTTCCGGCAAGGATGCCCTGGACAAGGCTGCCGGCAACACCTTTGATCTCTTGCTGGTGAATCAGGACCTCCCGGGCGCAAAGGGAATTAAAATGATTCAGGAGATAACTAAAAGAAAATGGGGTGTGCCGGTGATTATGATTGTTGCAGAAGGCGAAGAAAAAATCGGCGTCAGGGCCATGGATAAAGGAGCCTATGATTACCTGACAAAAGAAGAAGTGAAAACCGTTGCATTGAACCGTGCCATACGGAGAGCAATGCAGAGGAAAAAACTGGAAAGCGACATAAGGGAATCCGTTAAGAAACTGGCGAAGCTGGCAATCAGGGACGGGCTTACAGGACTTTACAACCACCGCCACTTCCGGGAAGTTTTGAAAAGTGAATATAAAAAGGCAAAAAGGCATTTGCAGCCTCTTTCCTGCATAATGATTGATCTAGACTATTTTAAAGCGGTAAATGACAGTTACGGCCATCAATTCGGTGACTTTGTACTTACCCGGTCAGCCCGGATATTGAAAAGACTGGTCAGGGATACGGACTTTGTTTCCCGGTACGGGGGCGAAGAATTTTTCATCATACTGCCGAACACGGAGTTGCAGGGCGCCTTTATCCTGGGGGAGAGAATTCGCAATGTGTTTGAAAATAACGATTTTACCAAGGAAGATATTTCCGACAGAATTACCGTCAGCGCAGGAATATCATCGACTTCGGACGATAATGTTGTAAGTGATGAGGATTTGATTACAAATGCGGATAAGGCGCTGTATTGCGCCAAATGGAGAGGAAGAAATAATGTCTGCTGCTTTGAGGAAGTAGAATCCGAGGAGACAATCAGTCTCAGGGAAGAAGTAAAAAAGATAGAAGATTTTCATTCCAGGCTTGAAAGGATTAATGAGAATATAAAAGAAACCTGTATTGAATCCGCCCTTAACATATTACTTGAGATTGAAAGTGGATGGGACTATATCAATGAGCATTCTGTCAGGGTCAGCCGTTATGCAGAGAAATTGACCAGGGAATTACTATTGTCTAAAGAGGAGGTTAATGTCGTAAAACGCGCTGCCATGCTTCATGATATAGGCATGGTCGGAATTAATTCGGACATTTTAAGGAAAAAGACCGGGTTAACCGACAAGGAATATAATTTAATAAAAAGACATTCCGGTATAGGTGTGAAAATAATTGAAAGAACAAAATTATTTCAGAAAGAGCTTCCGATAATTCTCCACCATCATGAAAGATTCGACGGTAACGGCTATCCCCATAAATTAAAGGGTGATATTATTCCTTACGGCGCGCGGATACTTGCAATCGCTGAAGCTTATGATGTAATGATGTCAAATACAACCTACAGGAATGCCGGTTCAGCAGAGGATGCCCTTGCAGAGATCAAGGGAGGCGCCGGCAGCCAGTTTGATCCTCACATGGTTAACGCCTTTATCAAAGTTATCAGGAATGGTGTAAAAGCTTGAAAAATCCCTGCAATATGCCTGCTGCCTTTTCAACTCGTTTAAGCGTTAATTTTACTTTTTGAAGATATGAAGTTGCGGTCATCAGACATGGGTCGCCGGTCATTAACTAATAACTAAGGTTCTTTCGTAAAAAAGTTGAAAACACTTGATAAGTCTGTCATTCCGGACAAGCCGGAATGACATATAACGTTGTTGAACTTGTATTAAGTGTAGCTTCAACTTAAATACGAAAGACAGGTACCTAACAAGCATGAAGACAAAAGCAAAAATGAAAACAATTGCTTTTTGTGGAAGCCCCAGGAAAAACGGTAATACCGAACTCCTCTTAAAAGAAACCGTCAGGGGGATTAAGGATACAGGTTCGAGTGTCCGGGTATTTAATCTTAATTTAATGAATATCAGGCCGTGCCAGGATTGCGGGGGGTGTAATGAAACAGGGAAATGTATTTTCCGGGATGATATGGATCGAATATATGATGCTGTCAGGACTGCCGACAGGATCATCCTTGCCTCCCCGATATTCTTTTTCACAGTCAGCGCCCAGGCAAAGATTATGATAGACAGATGCCAGAGTCTCTGGTGTGAAAAGTATCTCCTGAAGAGACCTGTTCAGGGAGGCCGATTCGGACGGAAGGGACTCCTGCTGTTTGTCGGGGGCATGGAAAAAGAGATCGGCGTAAAATGCGCCGAAGCCTGTGCAAAGGCATTTTTCAGGACCATCAGCGTCCCGGAGTACAATATGCTGTATTACTTAGGTATTGACAAAAAGGGTGATATTCTCCATCATCCGGCAGCGCTTAAAGAGGCTTACAAGGCAGGGAAGAGGCTGGCGGAAAAATGAAAAATCTCATTGAAGAAATAACGGAGTGGGAGCATACCTTTGACGCCATTGCCGACATGGTCCTGGTTATTGACAATCAATATAAAATAATCAAGGCGAATAAATCAGCCGCCGAAAAGCTGAGACATAAACGCAGTGAGTTGATCGGAAATTTATGCTATAAAATATTCCACAAGACAGATGAGCCGCCACCTTACTGTCCTCATTATAAAACTTCATCTGCGGGGAAAGAACATATTGAAGAAGCCTATGAAGAGAATTTAAAGGGCTATTTCCTTTTCAGTGCAAGCCCCTTTCATGATTCCGGGGGACGTATAACAGGCACAGTCGAAGTGGTACGCGATATCAGCAGCCTGAAGTTGAGCGCTGTGGAACAGCAGGAGCGGGAAAAACTCTTCCGCTCTGTAACGGAATCCGCTGCCGATGCCATCATATCAATCGACAACACGGACAGAATTG
>DRDE01000189.1 GCA_011040095.1 Nitrospirota bacterium | reverse complement strand
CATCAAATCCGGGCAATTTTCTCACAGGGAATTCAGAGCGCCTGATTATCGAGGCCTGCGAATCAGACGGTTCTATTGTAAACTACAGGCCGCAGCATTCCATAATATTAAATCTCGCCCTCGATCACCATTCAATCGATAAGACCGCGGATATGTTCAGCGCCCTGATGGAACATACTGAAGAAAAGGTTTTCCTGAATGCCGACGATAAAAATCTTGGCAAGATACTGTCTCGGGATGCGATTACCTTTTCCATTGATAATCCCTCGGACTACAGGGCGGCCGACATTGTTTACAAACAGTTCAGCAGTGACTTTTCATTACATCAAACAAACTTCAGTCTTTCACTTCCCGGCAGACATAACCTTTACAATGCCCTTTCATGTATTGCCTTCCTTTCAGAGACCGGGATACCCCTGTATGATATTGCATGCCTGCTGCCTGAATTTCAGGGGATCGAGAGGAGGTTTGATATTCATCTTAACAACGGGAAATATCTTGTTATTGATGACTATGCACATAACCCCCACAAGATTGCATCACTCATGGAGACGGTTAAACAGCATGAGGCAAAAGCCTGCTATATATTCCAGCCTCACGGATTCGGACCGGTAAGGATGATGAAAAAAGAATACATCCGGACTTTTATTGAGAATCTCCGCGACTCCGACCACCTTGTCCTGCTCCCTATATATTATGCCGGAGGCGCTGCAAACAGGGATATTTCAAGCCGTGACCTGGCGGATGAAATACGAGCGAATGGAAAATCCGTGGAGGTTGTGGAAAGCAGAAAAGATATTTTAAGAAGGCTTAATGAATACCGGACATATATAATCTTCGGCGCGCGGGATGGAACCCTTGCGGATTTTGCAAAAAAAATTGCGGAAATACTTGCAAAGCAACAGGGCTGAGCCCTGTTTTTATTATTCCACCTGTTAAAGTCCGACACTTTTAAGCAAAAAAGGGATATACCCTGAACCTATTACTTTAGATTTTAAATTATTATTACTATGGTCTGTCTAATAACCGGTTCATCAAGAGGTCTCGGCAAGGCTGTTGCCCTTGCGTTCAGCAAAAGGGGGCATCAGGTTGTTATCCATTATAAGGATAGAAAAAATGAAGCGGAAGAAGTCGCCTCTCAAATAAAAGAGTCCTTAATGCTTAAAGCCGATGTCAGAGATTTCAACAGGGTAAAAACCTTAGTCAACGGCGTTATTAATAAATGGGGCAGGATTGACGTGCTGGTAAATAATGCGGGTATAACAAAGGAAGCCCTGGTGATCAAAACATCGGAAAAGGATTTTGATGATGTGGTAAATACAAATCTTAAAGGCCCCTTTAATTTCATACGCGCAGTCGGACGTTATATGATGAGGCAAAAAAGCGGGCATATAATAAATGTCTCTTCTTTTGCCGGTATTAAGGGCAAAGAAGGGTTATCCGCTTATTCAGCATCAAAGGCCGGCCTCACAGGATTAACGAAGACAGCGGCCGGAGAATTAAGCGGATACAATATAATGGTTAATGCCGTGCTTCCCGGCTACATGCTTACGGACATGGGAACCGAAGCAAATGACAGGGCTAAAGAGAGAGCGCTCAAAGACAGCCTTGTAAAAAGTTATTCAGACCCGGATAATGTAGCGGAATTTATATGCTGTCTTTCGGAGACTACGGGGATAACAGGGCAGGTATTTAACCTGGATAGCAGGATTTTATGAGTAAAGGCATCTTCATAACAGGCACTGACACGGGAATCGGCAAGACTTTTGTGGCAGTTGGGTTGATTAAGGCAATGAGAGAAAGGGGACTCAATGTCTGCCCTATGAAGCCTGTGGAGACAGGGTGCCGAATTAGAGATGGCGAACCGGTCCCTGAAGATGCCCTTAAACTGATTAATGCATCCGGGATAAATGAACCGGTTGATGCCATTAATCCTTACCGGCTCAGACATCCACTCGCCCCATCGGTTGCAGCGGAAATTGAAGGAGTAAAAATAAGCGGGAAAAAAATATTATCCGCCTATAATAAACTATCGAGGAAATATGACCTTGTGATTATTGAAGGCGCAGGGGGTATCATGGCGCCTGTTTATAAAAAGTATCTCTTCCTTGATCTCGCCAAAGACCTCGACCTGCCCGTTGTAATCGTATCAAGACCCGGTCTTGGAACAATAAACCATTCACTTCTGACTATAGAAGCCGCAAGGCATAAGGGATTAAACGTTTTCGGCGTGATAATAAATTATGCCGTTAAAACAAAAAAAGGGTTGCCCGAAAAAACCGCTCCCGAAGTAATCGAAAGGCTCGGTGGAGCGCCTGTGCTCGGTGTTGTGCCTTATACAGAAAAGCCCGGCAATTCCCGTCTTGATAAAATATTTAACCGGATTGCGAGCCTCCTGCAAAAGCAAACAGTGTCTGTATATAAACTCTAACAGTTGTCGTTTTTCCGTCATTCCGGCTTGTCCGGAATCGTTTCTTTAAGAAGGATTCCCGACGCGCTTCGCTTGTGGTAATGACATGCTTTTGAGTATTTGTGTTATACACAGACACTAAATAGGCTGCCCCGCAAGATACAAAATTTGACTCAGATGAACTCAAAGGGCTAAAATAATATGAATTGATCCAGTATCCGGAGGAAGAAAATGCCGATTTACGAATATATTTGTCTTAAATGCAATGAAAAATTTGCGCTTCTTCAGAGCATGTGCTCTGCTGATAACAATACCGAATGTCCAAAATGTTCTTCGAGGGAAGTCAAAAAAGCTATATCTTCTTTTAGCTGCGCAACAGGTTCAAAAGACAGCGCTTCTTCTTCAGCGCCCGCCCCCGGCTTCGGCGGTGGAGGCTGAGGCGTATCCGCCTGCTGAACAGGTAGTTCAGCCCTGATTATAAAAACTGAGAGGGGAGGCTTTACCGCCTTCCTTTATTATCGCAAGCTCCTTACTTTTGAAATAATGGCATTTTTTGATATCTCCTCATAATCAAGGAGTTCCGCCGGTTTCCCGCTCCTCGGCATTTTCCTGACTGCAAGTGAATGTACAGCTATGCGCTCCCCGGCAACTGCGCTTCTCACCGCTTCGCCAATGCCGCCTTCATAATAGTGGTCTTCAACGGTAATAATTGCTTTGGCGCTTTCTGCCGCTGATTTAAGGGTTTCCTCATCAATGGGCTTTATGCTGTAAAGGTCAATTACACGAATATATATATTGTCCTTTTTTAATGCATCATAAGCCCCAAGCGCCTCATGCAGGGTAATGCCGGCAGCTATAACAGTGATAACATCATCCTTGCTGCTCCTCAGCGTCTTGCTGCCGCCGATAGTAAATTTATCTTCATTATCATAGATAACCGGGGTTTCCTGTCTCGTGGTTCTGATATATGAAATCCCTTTATGCTTAGCCATTTCTTCAACCAGCTTTTCAGTTGATACAGCATCCGATGGATAGAGCACTGCGCTGTCGAGAATAGTCCTGAACATGGCAATATCTTCCAACCCCATCTGGGATGCGCCGTCTTCACCGATAGAGACCCCGGCATGGGACCCGCAGAACTTGATGTTTGCATCTGAATACCGGCTCATCCTTATCTGGTCACAGGCACGTGTCAGAAAGGCTGCGAACGTAGAGACAAACGGTATCTTTCCCCTGCTGGAAAGACCTATCGCCATCCCTGCCATATTCTGTTCCGCTATGTACATCTCAAAAAATCTTTCAGGATATTCATCTTTGAATATTGCGGAATATGTTGAATTGCTTACTTCGGCATCCAGAACCACAATATCGGGAAATGCGGGGAAAATCCGCTTCAGCGCATTACCGTATGCCTTTCTTGTAGCTACGGGTTTATCATCATAAGACGGTTCATTTATTTCTTTTGGAGATTGATTTTCAGGCTTAATGTTTTCCGGCTTTGATATTTCTCCTTTTATTGTCCTGTCGATTTCGCCCAGTTCTTCAAGCGCCTTACCGAGCTCATCTCTATTAAGGGCTTTCCCGTGCCAGCCGGGCTTATCTTCTATAAATGATATGCCCTTGCCTTTCAGGGTCTTTGCAATAATCATGACCGGTCTTTCTTTGACATGCAAAGCCTTTTCATAAGCAGTCTGTATCTCATGAAAAGAATGTCCGTCAATCACTATTGTTTCCCATCCAAAAGAGGAGATTCGATTTTCATAAGCAGACATATCGTGTCCGTACATGGTCTCACCGCGTTGTCCCATACGGTTCACATCAAGTATCCCGATAAGATTGTCAAGCCTGTAATGCGCGGCAATCTGCAGAGCTTCCCACTGCGACCCTTCCGCCATTTCACTGTCCCCCAGAAGCACATATGTCCTGTATGGCAATTTGTCGATATACCTCGCATTCAAAGCAATCCCGACCCCGGCCGGGAGTCCCTGTCCCAGGGAACCGGTTGAGACCTCGGTATAAGGGAATGCAGTGGTGGGGTGGCCTTCGAGGGGGCTTCCGAATTTCCTGAGAGTCATCAGTTCCTCTTCCGGCACTTTCCCTGCCGCCGCCCACAATGCATAGAAAAGCGGCGAGGCATGGCCTTTTGAAAAGATAAGGCGGTCATTATTAAGATGGCCGGGTTGATCAACATTGAACCTGAATGTTCCGCCGAATAACAGGCAAGTCATCAGATCGGCTGCCGAAAGAGACGATGTCGGGTGGCCGGAGCCGGCCATTGTAGTTGATGCAAGGCTGAAGCAGCGTACCAGCTTTGCAAATTCCTTTAATTTTTCTTCATTAATCATATTCCTCCTTTTAATGATACCTTTCATCAAGCCACTTCTTTACAGTTTCGATTTCTTCAACCGATAATGTAAAGGACGGCGTTTTTTCCTTATCGGTCATTATAGCCATTACCTTGTCGAACCGGGGCCTGAACACCCCGAATGAGTCTGAAAAAGCCTGCATGTTTGCTTTGGAAAAAGTTATGGCTGTCTTGATATTTCTTGTCGCTTCATAATCATTCCCTGTCTGCGCATATGCTGTGCCTCTTGCAAAAAATGCAGGTCCGTGATCCGGCTTAAGTTCAATGGTCCTGTCGAGGTCCGAGATTGCTTTTTCATGGTTTTCCTTTATAAGGTATGTTATTCCCCTGTAATAATATGCGCGTATATTCAGGACGTTCAGGTCTATAACCCTGCTGAAATCTTCTATGGCTTTCTCCATCTGTTCAGTCTTGAGATATGCAACACCCCGGCTGAGAAACACAATCTCGGTCTCTCCACCCGCAGTGATGGATTCCGTAAAGGCATTGATGCTTTCTTTGTGTCTGCCTTCAATGAAAAGACCCTGAGCTTTCTGAAGTAATTTTCTGGCGTCCATATTCTCTCCATTTAAATGTTATTCATAGCAATGCATGCCTTGATAAAAGACAGAGGAGCTTAAACGGAAAACCGTATTTGTCTTTTACTTGAGAATAAGCATTCGTAATTTTCCTTAACTATAGTCTGTGTATAAACTCAACAATTAAGCTGTCATTCCCGCGGTCCTTTGGGCGGGAATCCAGTCTTTTCAGTGAGTTCTGGATACCCGACTACAAACTTCGGGTATGACAAAAATAAAAAGCAGCAGTTTATACACAGACTCTAACTAAAATCATAGGAACATCATGAATAATTCAATATGATGTATATCATATGCTTTTATAATTTTGCAGCATCCTTCAAATTCATTTAACCTCTCATAATTAAAGTTGTTATAATACATTGTGGCAAAAAGGGCGCATAGTAAAAGACCGACTGTCAGGAAAAATTCGCCTGAAAAACAGTCTCCGGTTACTTGTTTCAATAAAGATTGCAAATTGAGAAAGCAGAAAGGCTGCAAAGGATTTGAGGGTTGTCCCGGTTTCCTGGGAAAGTAAAAAAGGCTAATACCACAGACGATATATGCCGATCCAGAAAAGGCATCCCGAGAAAGTCAGACATTTTTCAAGCTTATTCAGGCGTCCGGATTTAATTATTGCATAAAGACTGAGCGGTGATGTAAGAAAACATGCGATAATGTAGACCCATTTAGGGACTTCCTGCTTTCGGGGCGGGTCAGGGAAGACAGAGCAAAACGGGCACTCAATCTCTCCTTCAAGACGATGGCCGCATCTTGCGCATCGAGTTATTCCCAGTATTTCGTCAGTATCGTCACTGTGCATTATTGATCTGCAAGACCTTTATAGCCTGTGATTCAGGCCCAGGGAAATATCGGTATTGAAATATTTCCAGCTTATTGCCAATATCTGAATTTTACCTTTTCTCAAGAGCATATACAATATATTCCGTAAGAGTTCAGCGCCTGTATCTCGGACAGTGCGCGGAATGTGCCTGAATTGCAATAACGAGACTGAAAAGATTATCATATTTCAATGAATTTATCCGTAGTTATATTAGCGGCAGGCAGGGGTAAGAGGATGCGCTCCGATGTTCCCAAGGCGCTTCATGAGGCATTGGGCCGGCCCATGCTCCGGTATGTGATCGATGCCGTGAAAACACTGAAACCCGCAAAGATAATCGTTGTGACAGGCAGTGGCGCGGAAGCGGTCAGGGAACGGATTGATGACAACCGGCTGTCATTTGTTCTTCAGAAAACCCTTCTCGGCACCGGGAATGCGCTTTCGATTGCTAAAAAGGGATTAAAGAAAGGCACGGTTCTCGTCCTCAACGGGGACTGTCCCCTTATAACCGCAAAGACACTAAAAAATCTCCTGACAAAACATAAGCGCAACAACCATCTGCTCTCTTTTCTTTCTTTTACTGATGACACAATGCCCGGATACGGCAGGGTTTTCCGGGACGACAGAGGCAGGGTTACAGGCATAGTTGAGGACAAACATGCAACCCCGACCGAAAAAAGAAGGTTCAATGAATTAAACGGCGGGGTCTATGTAATGGAATCAGGGGCGCTCGCTTATCTCAACAGGATTAAGAAAAACACTTCATCCGGCGAGTATTATCTTACCGACATAGTGGGTATAGTTTCCAGGGCCGGCAAAAGTCTCGAGGCGTATAATTGTCCGGCAGAGGAAATCCGCGGTGTAAATAACAGGGAAGAACTTTATGAGGTTTCGGATATCTTAAAGAAAAGGATTATATCGAAGTGGATGAAAAAGGGCGTTACTTTTATTGATCCGCATACTGCGATAGTGCATGCGCCGGTTTCCATAGGCAGGGATACTGTTATTTACCCGAATACTTATCTTGAAGGGGAAACATCAATCGGTAAAGACTGTATTATCTATCCCGGAGCGAGGATATATAACGGCACAATTGGAAACAGTGTTATAATAAAAGATAATACCTTAATAGAAGAAAGCAGGGTCGGCCACAAGGCCTCCGTAGGTCCCTGCGCTCATCTCAGGCCACTCAGTGTGATAGGCCGCTGCGCAAAGATAGGAAACTTTGTGGAGGTAAAGAAGTCCAATATCGGGGACGGCTCAAAGGCATCTCATCTGACTTACATCGGAGATGCGGATATCGGGAGCAATGTAAATATCGGCGCAGGCACAATCACCTGCAATTATGACGGAAAGAATAAACTCAGGACAGTGATTGAATCCGGCGTCTTTATAGGGAGTGACTCACAGCTTGTTGCCCCTGTTACAATAGGGAAAAATGCTTATATTGCAGCCGGAGCTACAATCACCAAAAATGTCCCGCCGGGCGCCCTCGCAATAAGCAGGGTAAAGCAACAAACCCTGGAGGACTGGCATAAGAGAAAGACAGGCGTCAAGAGCAAAAAGAAAAAAGGATGCAAAAGATAATGCCGTCAACAGTCCTGTTCAATGAATGCAAAACATTTATTTCCGGATTCGTAATTCGTAATTCGTAATTATCATGTGTGGAATAATCGGCTACATAGGCTCAAGAAACGCTATCCCGGTTCTTATCAACGGCCTCAGGAGGCTTGAATACCGGGGATACGATTCTGCGGGAATATCTTTTTTAAAGGATAACAGGATAGGGGTAAGGCGGTGTGCAGGCAAGATAAAAGAGCTTGAAGTTTTTATCAGGAAAGAAAAGCTTGAAAGCAACATAGGTGTGGGGCATACCAGGTGGGCGACCCATGGGAAGCCTTCTGAAGAGAATGCGCATCCGCACAGGGCAGGCGGCATTGTCGTAGTGCACAACGGTATTATCGAGAACTACATGGAGCTTAAAGAAACATTGAAGAAAAAGGGCCATGTCTTTACCTCGGAAACGGATACTGAAGTTATCTGCCATCTTATTCTCAGTTATTCAAAAAAAGGTCACGGACTGGAAGAAGCAACGAAAGCAGCCCTGAAACATGTGGAGGGCGCCTATGCAATAGGGGTCCTTGACGAGGCCGAACCAGACAAAATCCTCGCTGTCAAAAAAGACAGTCCCCTTGTTATCGGACTCGGTGACAAAGAATACTTTATTGCCTCGGATATACCGGCTTTCCTCAAGTATACAAGGGACGCAATGATCCTCGAAAACGGGGAAATGGCAACGCTCACACGCAAGGGTGTCTCGGTCTCCGACATAAACAAAAACAGACCTGTAAAGAAAAAGGTCATGCGGATAACATGGAGCCCGGCAATGGCTGAAAAAGGCGGATACAAACACTTCATGTTAAAGGAGATATATGAGCAGCCGAGGGCGATTGCAGATACTATCAGGGGGAGATTCTCACCTGAAAAGGGAGAGGTAAATATTAAAGAGTTCTCGCTGAAACAAAGCGACTTAAAGAAATTGAAAAAAGTTTTTCTTGTTGCCTGCGGCACATCCTGGCATGCCGCCCTGGTAGGCAAATATATGATAGAAGACATGGCCCGCGTGCCCTGTGAAGTCGATATTGCGTCTGAATTCAGATACAGGAAACCTCTGATTCCCGACAACTGCCTGATGATCGTCCTTACGCAGTCAGGTGAAACCGCTG